>JAQTRD010000085.1 GCA_028711965.1 Candidatus Colwelliibacteriota bacterium
TAGGTGTAATAGCTATTTTAGTAACGTCTTGTATCAGTTTGTCCGTATTAAAAACGGTATCTAAATCTCCGCTTGTTTTTAACTTTAGTTGTCCATCTATTAATTTTAAATCAAAAGACATTTTTTCCTATGTTTGACTTTGCTTATAACTATATGAAATTATTGCGTCAGCTAAAGACAACAAATTATAAACTACGCTGTCAAATTCTGTTATAGCCGTAATAATATCTTTCGGAGCACTATAATAAGCGCTGTTGTGTCTACTAAGTACAGTTTCATTTCTTAATGTGGGGTTTTGTTTATATAATCTGTTAAAAGATGCCACATCTAACATTGAAATTAATGAGTCTTGAGATATTGACCAAAAAGCAATCATCATAGCCATTGCTTCTAACGCTCCAATGCCATACACTTCTCCTGTTAAATTAAACATTTCAGATGAAAGATTGTTTATTTCTCCCATGTGTTTTGCTTTTTTTTGTTTTTTTTCATTTAACATTTGATCAACTTTTCTTACAGGAGAATTTAACATAGTCATAAAAGTAGGAACCAAAACACCGTCATCAATATTTGACATTTTAACAGAATTTGAATTTATATTTCTTCTTTCTGTTGGAATAAAAGTTTGTATCCCTTCATACGATAATTTTGTAGATTCTAATTGTTCTATTTCATATGTTAGATATGTTGCTTGCGCAGAAAAATCATCATATTTTGCAGCTAAATTTTTATATTCCTTTACTTTGCCTGCATAATCTAAACAAGCTTGAACAAAACCTCCCATCATAACGGCAAGAGTATATGTTTCTATAACAGTTTGGTTGCCAAGAACATTTTGAAATACGTTTGTACCATTTATTTGAATAGTATTAAGAGCCTCAGATAACATTGGTATTGTGCTTTTTGTTGTTTTATCAGCCATTGTAGAAAATCTTATTTTACAAACCGTTTCTAAATAACATTTACTATAAGACTCTATATTTGAATCTACGGTTGTTACATAAAATGGTGCAGCTAAGTTTTTCTTAGCTACTGCAAAACCCTCAGAAGGAGATAAAAACGGTGTGCATCTAAACGGTCTTAATATATGTTGAACTGTTGAAAATTTTTGTCTTTCTTTTATTGTTTCTTTTTGTGGGTCTGGTTTAAATGGATCCGTTGTTTCCTGCATAACAATGACTGACCTTGGATTTTTTAACATTTCTAGTTTATATTCTAATGCCTCATCCGTTTTGGATAAAAATTTAGAAATATTTGTAGACGATATTGACTCTCTTACTCTTTCTAATTGATTTAATCCAAGGTCTTGAGTTTTATTAACCATATTTCTAAGGCTTTTATGATCTGCTAGGTCTGGCGCATAATATCCCGGATTATAAAAATCACCTATTTTATTGTTTACAACAGGAAGTCCAAGCATTCTATAAAATGTATGGCAAAAAGATTCGTTTGTCATTGGATTAAATGTATCCAAATCTGTGCCAGCATTTTCATCAGCTAATCCAACAGCTTTTACTCTGTATAATTCTATTCTCCCATAAATATCATTTATAAAAGAAGTTGAACTTGTTACATCTAAAGGTAATGACCTATAGGTGTTTATTATTTTACGCAACAGATTTTCGTCAATTTTAGCCATTATCGCCTGTTTTAGTTATTTACCACGTCAGATTCGTCTCTTCTTGTTGCTCCATCAGACTCAATATTTCCACCAATAAATGTATATGGAAATTCTAATGCTTCTATTCGACTATTTTCATCAATATTTTCTGGAACAATAAGTTGACCAAATTGTTGATTGTCATAATATAATGTTAGTACTCCATCTCCTTCGACCCCACTTGAAATGTCAGCAAAGAATGTTCCCGTAGCACTATCGTATTGGAAATCGCCTAATGAGCCTAGAGTTGTGTTTCCCCTTAGTTTTGCTATTATGTCTGTTTTTGCTTTTTCTGGAACAGTAGCTTCTCCAATCACATCTTTAAAAGTTTGTTTTGAAGCGCTCTTCAAAGAAACAACAACTCGAATTTTACCACTTATAAACTGAATTTCTGGGGTAAGAGTTGCTGTACAATAAAGCGGGTTTGTCATTGTTTGTAATACATTGCTATAAGCATCTTCTGTTTGATCTTTTAAATCTCCCATAATTTCATTCATTCTATCTCTAAATTTATCAATAGAATCTTCATTTATTTTTGATCTAAGCTCGGTAATCGCATCTGTATAATCGGACATTGCTTTTTCAATGTCTGGAAGAACAACGTCATTAATATCTGGTCCATCAAGGCTTGTATAAAAAGCAAGTTTATCGTTTATTATATCTGGATTACAATCAAAAGTTGTAAGACCCATAGCTGATAAAACATCATAATTTGGTTTAAATTCATTTATAACACAATCCATAGGAACGTCTGGAGGATTTGGTCCAGGAATTGGAATCGGAGGTATTCCATTATTAAATAAATATAATAAAGTTTCATCTGTTAATTCATCTAATGGGTCTTCAATTTTTCCACCAATTAAAGTTAATTTGCCGTTTGGATTAGAATCGCTCTCAACCCACTGGACAACTATATCTTTAACGATAAGAACTCTTGTTCCAGCCATTGTTGTATGCTCAATGTCTAAGTCAATTGTATATGGAGCTTGGTTTGGTTTATAAGTTGAGCTAATGGGTGTTGGAGGGAAAAATGGTCCAAGAGTTGTTGAACAATTTTTATATGTCGTTTCAATTATGTTATTAAAACTATATTGGCCTC
>JAQTRD010000009.1 GCA_028711965.1 Candidatus Colwelliibacteriota bacterium
AAAGGTTTTTCCGAACGCTAGTCCTAAAACTATTTCGGAGAGAACCAGCTATTACCAAGCTCGATTAGCTTTTCACTTCTTACCCCAGCTCATCCGAAGGTTTTGAACAACCAACCGGTGCGGACCTCCATCCCGTTTTCACGGGACTTCATCCTGGCCAGGGCAAGCTCGCTTGGCTTCGGGTCTTATGCTAGCTACCTGTCCTTGCGGACACGCGCTATTCACACTAGGTTTCCCTGTGGCTTCTCCCGTAAAACGGGATTAACCGAGCAACTAGCATAAAGTCGTTGGCTCATTCTTCAATAGGCATCACGTCACCCTGCGTCTTGCGACGTTAGGGCTCCGAGTCCTTGTAAGCATACGGTTTCAGTTCTATTTCACCGCCCTCCCGGGCTGCTTTTCACCTTTCCCTCACGGTACTAGTTCACTATCGATCACAAAATGTATTTAGCCTTTCCCGATAGTTCGGGATGATTCCTCCGAAGTTTTCATTCCTCGAAGTACTCAAGATTAAAAACAAGAAAGTTGATCCGTTTTCGCGTACAAGGCTTTCACTTTCTTTGGCCAGACTTTCCAGTCTGTTCCGCTAACGAATCAATTTGTAACTTTCCTTTACCCTGCACCTTTACGCGCAGAGCGCGCAAAGGTGCTAGGTAAAAAGCTTCTATCTTACTACCCCCGCCCCGATAATTCTTACGAACAATCAAGATGGGTTTGGGCTCTTCCCTTTTCGCTCGCCGCTACTTGGGGAATAACTTCGTTCTCCTTTCCACCGCTTACTGAGATGTTTCACTTCAGCGGGTTAACTCCTCCGCGTCTTATGCGCGAAGATGATGAGGGTTTACCTCACCGGGTTGCCCCATTCGGAAACTCCCGGATCGAAGGCTGTTACACGCCTCCCCGAGAATATCGCCGCTACACAGCGTCCTTCATCGTCATTTTGTGTCAAGGCATCCACCGTACGCCCTTAATGAATAAACCGATCGCTTAAAAACTAATGAGATTTAATTTTGTCCCACCTCGCTCCTATGGAGTTAAGCGGGACGATCCAAAAATACGATTCTTACCTGTTTACCATTCTTATGAACTACTCATTCATAAGAGCGTTGATTTCTTCCAAAATAACAATTTGAAAGAAATCGTTTTTGACTTTCCGATTGTCAAGATTCTGTCGCTTCTATCAGGACTGAAAAACCGCTCGGAGAGCGGTCTTGACTTAGCCGGCGAACGCCGTTTAAGGCAAGTACCTCTTCCTGGTTCGTACGGTTATTATCATCTACCGGATGAGTATAGAGACAGAAACAACCTCTGTCAAGAGGTTGTTTCTTAAAAAAAACAGGATAAACCTAGCGATTTTCGATCTTATCCTCAAGCATGTCGAGGACTTTTTCAGCTTTATCCTTTCCACCCAACCCGAAGGCCAATGCGAGCGCCAATCCGGCTGAAGCGGTGGCGATAAGGATGATATTTGTGAGATTCGTCTGGATAAAGCCCGTATCTATTCCGAGCTTTTCAAGAGCGGAGATAACGCCAAAAATCATCACAACCCACCAGGTAAGAGATCCTAGGAACTTCGCGGAAGTAAGTTTCGCGCCCATAACGGAAGCATTAACCACCTTGCGAAGAAACTGCGCGAGAAATGCGGCGACAAAGAGAATAAGAACCGCGACAATGAGACGCGAGAATATCCACACGAGCGCCATATTTACGAACGCAGAGAGAGTGGTGAGACCGAGTATGTCGAAAATACCGATCGCAAAAATGAGCACCACTATCCAATAGACCACTTTACCCAAAAACATTCCGGAGTTGAGACCAACGCCAGCCCGTTGAAGGTAGCGGTCGAAACCAAGCTTGCGAAGAACGACATCGAGCTTAACGAAGGATATAACCTTCATCACGGCGAAATCGAGCGCTCTCGCGATAAGGAGACCGACTATCAGGAAAATAATCGCGCCCAAGAGGTTTGGAATAAAACCAAAAACGCCGTTCAAAACCCCGGTCATCGATTGTACCCAGATGTCTCTCCAAATTTGCAGTGAAGTCATTGAAATCTTTTTTATTTTCGACCTTTCCGTGTACTAACTCCATTATATCAGAATTAGGGGGCAAAACCAGAAGCGGAGCTGTGAAAAACTTTATACCAATCAGATGGACGGGATGAATACCCCCTCTTTCACGCTCTCTTTTTGAAGTTCGGATAAATCATTGCTTCTGTCCGCAAGTTCTTCTAAAAACCGCTTTGATTCTTCTCCTGTCAGAAGCGACGGCTGGCTCAATGAGCTTATTTTAACAGGCGTTATCCCGTATTTGAACTTTGTTCCTTGGTCGCTTGTCTTTTCGATTTCCACCGAAACCGCAATCGCTCTCATTGTTTCCTCTGAAAAATATTGATCGAAGATGAAGTTTCCCAAACTCCAAAATATCGCCTTTCCCTTGTATTCTGAAATAGGCTGGACGACATGGGGATGCCCTCCGATCACCGCGTCAGCTCCGGCATCAATCATTTTTTGCGCCGCCGACAGCTGGTTCTTATTGTAAGAGAGATCATATTCTTCTCCCCAATGGGGCATCGCAATCACAACATCGCATATCGCATCGAGTCTTGAGATATCGGTAAGAATATTATCGAATCCTTTTCCTGATAGAGAGTGGTATCCGACGAGCCCTATTTTAATTCCGTTTTTCTTAAGAACAGCCGAAACGTCTCCTTGATTCGAGTAGTCTCCAAAAAATAATATGCCTTTCCGCGACAGATTATTCTTTGTTTCCCGAAGTCCGTTTTCTCCAAAATCAAACGAGTGATTATTCCCTATCAATAAAGCATCGAACCTCTCCGCGAGAGGATTCAAAAATTCGGGAGAGAATGTAAATCTCATTCCGTTTGTTCCCAATGATTCCGATTTATTTTCCGTTATCGGCCCTTCTAAATTGCCGATTCTAACATCCGCTCGGTCTAAATACTCATCCATATTTCGGAATGGGTAATCGTAATTTCCATCTTTACGCGTCAAAGAGAGAACATTTCGGTCGAGCATTATATCGCCTACCACTATAAGAAAGACTTTATCTGCCTTCTCTTTATTTTCAGAAACTGTGCCACCAAGGCTTGACTCGACTTCAGCAGAGAGACGCGATCCGGTTACTATGAATTGACCAAAAGCCATAAAGAAACCCAGTCCGGCGAATACGAAAAACACTACCGCCATAATAAGGCGAGCTATCTTCCCTTTCGCAGCTCCTCTTTCAGCTATATCTGTCATAACGATTTCAATGATTCAAAATCCTTCTTAAGATCGTCTATCTTGGATCGATCATAGACTGCGACAGCAGGATGGTAAAGCGGCACAACGCGTACGCGTCCGTAAGCCAATTCGGCAGAAAAAACTTTTCCGTGAATCCGGCTTATTGAATCGAGTTCTTGTTCCAGCCCGAGCCTCCTCATAATATAATCCATTGAAAACCGGCCAAGCGTGGCAATGATCTCCGGTTGTATTATTTCTATCTGCCGATCAAGAAAGGGAGCATAGATTGCTATTTCATTCGGCAGAGGGTCGCGATTCATTGGCGGCCTGTCTTTTACGATGTTTGTTATGTAAACGCTCTTTCTGTCAATTCCGGCAGAACCCAGAAGCTCGTCGAGAATGCGCCCTGAGGCTCCGCAAAAAGGCCTGCCCGTTGCCGCTTCGTTTTTTCCCGGCGCTTCCCCAATCAACATTATTCTCGCTGAATGATCCCCTTCTCCTATTACGGGGAATACTCCATTCTTAATTCTCTCGGCGTAAAGGGGAGAGGCCGCGAGGCCAAGAACTTCATCTTTTACGGCTTTGAGTTTTTCTTCTTTCTCCGCTTCCGTCATTGGAATGATTTTAACACAGTTAAAAGTCAAAGTATGGAATCTTGTTTTACGACACTATCCCTAAAGGTTTTTATTTATTTTCCCATACGGCGCTCAGTCGCATTAAACTTGTCAATCGCCGATTTCAATTCTTCTTCTGAAAATGCCGGCCAAAACGTTTCCGTAAAATAAAGTTGGGCATTTGCCGTGTCCCAAGCCATAAAAGCATCCGACCAATGAGGCTCCCCTCCCGTGCGAATTACGAGATCCACCGGAGGCAGTTCTTTCGTCATTAAGCTTTCCTTATAGCTTTCTCGCGTTATTTCAAATGACTGGTCAGCGGCTTTTCTTTCCGCAATATTTTTTGCGGCTTCAAGTATTTCTCCCGTGCCGCTATAAGCCAACATAAAGGTAAGAGAAGGTCCGTCGTTTTTCTCCGTATTATTTATCAGTTCTTCGCAAACATTCTTGAGGCTGTCGGAAAATCTATTGCGCCATTCTCCCAATATTCGAACTCGCGCTTTTCTTTCCGACAACTTAGGAGAATTAAGCAGCCTCTTAAAGCTATCTTCAAAGACGGAGAAGAGAAAGTCAACTTCCTCTTTACTTCTTTCCGTAACGTTCGCAACGGAAGCTCCCCATATAGTGAGATGTGTTACATCCATATCAAAAGCGGCGGAGATTATCTGCTCCATCGTTTCCGCTCCTTTTTTATGTCCCATAAACCCGGGGATTCCTTTTTGTTTCGCCCAACGCCGATTGCCGTCCGGAATTATCGCTAAGTGCATAGATTCTATTTGTATATTGTTCGCAATTTAATGATAAATCAACTCGCTCCGCCTCCTCCTCCGCCTCCTCCTCCGCCGGACGACCCTCCTCCTCCCGATCCACCCCCTCCGGAAGACCCGGTAGCGGAGGAAAATATGCTTGAAAAAGAAGATGAAAATCCGGAGCCGAAAGAAGAAGGAGAAAAAGATACTCCTCCCGCAATGCCGGCGGGAGAAGAGCTTGAATACCAACTCGGCTGGGGAACGGTTATCCCTTCAAAGGCTCGCGCCCATTTTTTCTCCAATCCGAATATCATCGCGTACGGCAAATATCTTTCAAACAATTCCGGAGTCAGGTTCTGCAGACGGTACTTCTCGGCGGTTTCAAGGTACATCTTGAAACCCAGCCACCTTTCGTTGAGTATCTTCCCTTTAGGAGAAAGTTTTCTTCCGAATATGAGAAAAAATAAGAAATAAATGGCGCAAGAAGCCGCCACAACCCAAAACGGGTTGCTTGAAAAATTCCTCACGGCTATGAGTAATGCTATTGTCGCGACAGCTAAAAGCGCAAAAATAGTCGCTATCTCCCTTGCCGGGTTGGCTCTTTTTCTGTTGAACGAAAACAGTCCTTTTTCGAAAGCACCCGTGTCGCCTTCCGTTTCCGCACGCAGTTTTTTGCCAATCTCACTTATTTTTTTTGCCAGACTTTCTCTTCTTAAAAAGTTTACCTTAGTCGAAAAGACATCTCCCTCCGAGAAGAGGATGTCCATCAAAGCAACCTCGTATTCTTCAAGGCCATCTTTTGAGTCGTCCTTCTTTCTTATAATATATTCGCTGATATAAGACCCGCGCTTACGGGTAGCTTTTGCGACAAAAAATAAAATAACGATAAATATGAGGCCGAATATTATTGCAGTCCCGCCGGCCCATCCGTATTTCCCGATATTTTCAACAAATGAAACTCCGATAAAGAATATGACAAGAACCATGCCGACAACCGCGAAAGCCTGCACTATCCCGCCCAACTCTTTTCTTTTTTCTTCTATAGTCAGATACCCTCTCACAGCAAGATCAACTATGGTTGCGGACCAAGTCGATCCTCCTATGCTTCCATTCACCAGAACGTCAACCATTGCCGGTCGGATGTTTTCCGGCGGCTCATATTCAGGAATTATTACCCCTCTTGCCGCTTCTCTTTTCTTAAGCCAGGCCTTGAACCAGATTGTGAAAAAAATAAAGAGTAAAACCGCCGCCGGCCATTGCCAATGAATGAGAATGAAATCAGCCCAATATCCCGCCTGGCTGACCAGTCCCTTTGGCCATCCGGCAGCTATTGTTACGAAAGTTTCCGGAGGAATATCCGTGGCCGAGAATTCAAATGTTCTCGCGTCTATAATTCTTTTTGATCCGGCCTGACTGACGCCTCCCGGCTCGTAATAGACGGCGGAAGACAGTTCGCCGACTGACGCTCCGTCCGGAATACGGACCGTGATAACACTCGACATTATGGGAACATCGTATTGGTCTCCGATGGCGTTCCAATACAATTCATCCTTTTCTTTCAAGAAAGAAATAGCTCCATGAAGCTTGTACCTAACTATCCACTTATGAACCGTATCTTTTAAGTCGTAGTACCAAGACACGGAAACGCTGTCCCCATCTTGAGAGATAAAATATTTTCCCCAACTTCGCGGATCAGTTTTTTCAAGATCAAAAAAAGATCTCTCAAGTTCCTTGCCTGTTTCTCCGTCTATGACACTGACGTCAGTCACAGCATCAATGCCTTTAAGCAAGATATCCCGCCAGCCTTTGTTATATTCTCCGTCGTATTTGAAGATTTGACTCTCTATTACGTCAACAGTCGAATCACTGTTAACGGTATAATCTATATCGATTGATTCATACCTGTAGCTTCTGGCTTCCGCAGCGGCAGGAAATAAAAAAGCCGCTCCAAGGACAAGCGAAAGAATAATCTTCTTCACCTTCCTATTTTATCAAATGGGCGCCTTCCCGCCTATCCGATAAATATTTTCACTATTAGTAATCTGCTTTTCTCTTAATTTGCCCCGATTTTATTGCTAATTCAAAAGAGGATGGAAGACTGCCGCTAAACTCAGACGGAGAAAAAGCGCTAAAACGACTAACTGAACCGGGCACTCCCTTAGAATACCAATTAGGAGAACCAATCCTTATGTTCGAAAAAATATGCGCCCACTTTCTTTCAATACCAAAAGCTATAGCGTAGGGAAGATATTTTTCGAACATATCAGGCGTAATGCCCTTCATTTTGTGCTTCTCTGTTGTCTCTAAGAACAGCTTTAGTCCAAGGCAATGGTCCCTGATTTCTTTTCCTTTAGGAGAAAGCCTACCTCCAATAATGGATTGAGAGACAAGAGCTGTTACCGCGATAATCAATACTATTAACAATGGATTTACCAGAATAAATGATTCGGCTAATTCGGTTAATATTCCCGCCAGTAATATCAACGGCAGAAGAATCATTCCTCTCGTCTTATAAATTGTTGAGGTTATAGATACAGGCAACTTCTCAAATATATTCATGTTCCTTAATTTTTCACGCAAGGCGTCTTCGGCGCTTATTATATCTTGAGCCATATCTTTCTGATTGTCCCCCGGCACTCCGGATTCGACGATTTCCGAGTCGGCAAAAATAGCCTTAACAATCTGCGCTTCGTAATCTTCAAGGCGGCCGGAAAAGTTCTTCTTTTTCTTTAAGAGATAATTCCTTATTTCCATAGAAGACCTTGAAGAGAAAGCTGGAATAACTATGATGATCAGCCATAAAGACATAACAACGAAAAAAGATTCTTTTATTGCTATCCCCACAAGCAAAAGCGCTGAAGATATAACTAAGCAGATTATTACTGTCGGCATACTAGACCTTCTTCCCCCGGTTTCTTCGATCGTGATACACCCCCTTAAGGAAAGATCAATTATTGTTTCCGACCAGCCATGACTTCCGGACAATATTATTGCTGCCATCGCCGGCGTGATTCCTTCCGGCGGACTATACTCGGGAATAACTACTTTCCCAGATGACATTCTTATTCTTTTTGATAGATTCCAAATTAATAAGGAAACCAAGAATACTATGACTATGGCAATCAGCTGCAGAGGCAACTCGAAAGAAACAGAAAAGACATTCTTTAAAAAAAGAAACGTCATTCCGATAATTAGTTGCCAGGGGATAATCATGAACATCATATTTTAATTAATTTCGGCTTTTTAACGCCCTTCCGCCTATCCGATAAATATTTTCACTATTTCCGACGCCAGAAAGGCAAAATATATGACGATTAACACCAAGCCTTCTTTTCTTGATATCTTCCTGTCAGTCCAGATAAACGGAATAACAAAGATAATGGCAATAATCAAAAAGAAGCGGGTTATAAGGAAAGCTGATGTGTCTATTATCTCGAATGGATGGATAAGGGCCACTATGCCGAGAACAAGGAGAGATGGAGTGATTACTGATCCAAGGAGGTTTCCGAGCACCAGATCTCCTTCTCCTTTTCTGACCGCAAGTATGGACATATAAGTTTCAGGAAGGGCGTTTCCTAGTCCGACAACAAGAAGACCAATCATTCCCGCGGCAATTCCGATAGAGAGCGATATCACTGTCGCTTCGACGACTATCCCATTAGACGCCACGATGAGACCAACTATGGCGACAGCCAGTTTCATCATTTCCTTTAAGATTTCCTTCCTCTTTACCTGTCCCTCGCCCTTTGGGCTGTATATCTTCTCAAAGCGCTCTCTTTTTCCGAATATCCACACGACATACAAGACGAAAGCCAGTATGAGTACGAGCCCGTCCGGCCTTGAGAGCGATCCGTCTACCGTAAGAATGAATGGAAGGAGTCCGGCCGCTCCCGCAAAAAAAGCCGTCATTCTCGGCGTTTTTTCCTTGGCCGGTATCCTCCCTTTTACCGATAAGATAGCCGCGAGGCCAAGAGCAAGCGTTAAGTCGACGACATTTCCTCCGGATATGTCGCCAAAAGACAATTGGGGTATTCCTCCAATAGCCGCTGAAATGCCGACAAAAAGATTCGGAAGGGAAGCGACCGTCGCCATTACGAAGAAAGCGACAACGATTTCGTTTAGTCTGAAGAACACCGATATCTTGTGAAGACTTCCCACCATCGCCTTTCCTGAAAAATAAAGCAGCGCTATCCATCCAATAAGAAATATCCCGTTTAATATGACAATCATTCCGTTTGTTTTGTTTTTATAAAATAGAATTTGGCGACTTCAATGAGGATTATATTAACAAACGCAAGCCCTATGATTATAGCCCAGAGAGAAGCGCCTATCGGGACGGTCCCCAATATCGCGTTGAACCACGGAATATATATGGCTACACCAAGAGCGACAAATCCGAATAAAATAGAAAAGATGAGAAGCTTGTTTGAAAAGATATCTATGTTCCATATGTTCTTCCGTAGGTTTTTGCAGCTAATGGAATAAAAAAGAGAGTCTAAGGCTAGAAGAGCGAAGACCGCCGTTCTTACCGTTGCTATATCCGCGTGTCCCGACATCAAAAGGAACATTCCGACAAGAACCATATCCGTCACTATTCCTATGATGAATATTATAAATTTCATCTCGCGAGTAAGGAGAGAGCCGTTCGCGTTGGGGCGCCGAGCCATTATTCCCTTCTCTTTAGGCTCGAAGGCAAGAGAGATGCTGGGTAATCCGTCTTCTATGAGGTTGACCCATAAGATTTGGGCAGCGGTAACAGGCATCGGCAGTCCTAGGGCGATCGCAATTCCGACGAGCAGCGTCTCGGTAAAACTATCCGATAATACGTACGTAATAACCTTTTTTATATTGTCGAGTATGCGCCTTCCTTCTTCTATAGCTGTCTCTATCACCACGAAGCTATCGTTTAAAAGAACAAAATCCGCCGCTTCTTTCGCGGCATCTGTCCCAAAACCGAGAGCTATGCCTATGTCCGCCTTTTTAATCGCCGGCGCGTCATTCACTCCGTCGCCTGCCATAGCTACTACCATTCCTTTTTTTTGCCAGGCGTTAACTATCCTTAATTTTTGAACGGGCGCCACTCGCGCGAAAATTTTAATGTTTTCTATTCTTCCGAAGAGGTCGTCATCCGACATCTTCTCCAGTTCCGATCCTTCAATAATATCTTCATTAGAGGCCTCAAATCCGAGCGAGTTGGCTATGCTTTTAGCCGTCGAAGAGTTGTCTCCCGTCACGATAATCGGCCTTATTCCAGCCTTTCTGCATGAGTTTAAGGCATGAGCCACTTCTCCTCTTATCGGATCCGAGAAGACAAGAAGGCCCAAAAAGACCATATCGGATATGTCGCGATCAAGTTTCTTCTGGTATCCGTCGACCTTCTTCGTTGCGGCCGCAAGGACCCTGAATCCGGCCGCAGAAAGAGAGTTCGCTTTATTCAGAATAAAATCTTTCTCTTCTTTTCTTATGCCGCGGACATCCCCATTCCTCTCAATGCGCGATGATTTCTCGATAACCGTTTCCGGGGCTCCCATCGAATAAATCATAAGCCCGCCGTCTTCCGTTTCATGAAGCGCTCCCGAGTATCTCCATTCGGAGCTGAATGTAAGCTCGGCGATTCTCGGCTCTTTTTTTTGTATCTCCTCTTTTATGAGGCCCGCTTTTATTCCCGATTCCACTATCGCTTTCTCGGTCGGACGGCCGCGCACGATCCACTTTTCAACGGGCCCGTTAAAATTTTCTATAAACGCTTCCGAAGAGAGGACGGCGGACTTGAGGATTTTTTGAGCCCCATCCGAAATATCCTCTCCCGGCTTTTCCTCTTTATTGTCAAATAGTCCATCTCCGGCAAAAATACCTGACAATTCCATTTTAGCTTGCGTAAGAGTGCCGGTCTTATCCATCAGTATGATGTTTGTACTCCCGAGAGTTTCGGCCGAAGCAAGGCGGCGAATAAGTCCTTTCTTTTTCAATATCTCCTGTGAACCGACTGCAAGAATAACCGACATCGCAATCGGCAACCCTTCCGGGATGGCCGCGACAGCGACAGCAACCGATATAAGGAACATCTCCTGCGGATTTCTTCCGGCGATGATCCCCTCAATGAATATGGCAGCAACTCTAACGGAGACCGCTATTCCGATAACG
>JAQTRD010000086.1 GCA_028711965.1 Candidatus Colwelliibacteriota bacterium
GGAGAAATGACATTTGAAACAGCTTACAGATACGCCAAAATTGCATCAGACGCGACAGGAGTGAGGGCGGCGCTCATATTAGCCATATTGGACCAGGAATCGGCTCTCGGTAAAAATGTGGGACGTTGCACTCTGGTGGATATGACTACTGGCCAAACGAAATCAATTACCAGCGGAACGGTGTTTAAGAATGGGATACATCCGACGAGAGATCTTCCCAAGTTCATATCGATTGTGACGAAGCTAGGGAAAGATCCGATGAGCACGACAGTTTCTTGCCCTGTGGCGGGAGTCGCGGGCTACGGAGGAGCAATGGGTCCGGCCCAATTCATTCCTTCAACATGGGATGCGTATGAGGACAGCATAAAAAAGGCGTCCGGAGCGAAAGTGGCGGACCCATGGAACAATCAAGACGCTTTTATCGCTACAGCTTTGTATCTTAAGGATGCGGGGGCCGCGAGCAATGAGACTATGGCGGCGGCAAAATATTATTGCGGAGGCAATTGGAACCGTTACGTCTGTACCAGTGTTTACGGCAAACAGGTAATTGCAAGAGCTAACGGCTTTGCTGACGATATCGCCGTATTGAACGAGCAAACAGCGTCTAGATAGTCGGATCGTTTAGCCTCCGGCTAAATTTGCAGGAAATGGACGAGTTGTTTGAAATGAAGCGCTCCCGCAATTCCTGCAATTCGAACAGTTCAAACGAATAAATCCCCGTTAGGGGATTTATTTATTCTCTTCTTTTTGGAATGCTTTAATTATCGGTTCCATATCTCCTTCCAATATCTTTTCGATATTGTGCCATTTTTTCCCGATGCGATGATCCGTGATTCTATCATCCGGGAAATTATATGTGCGTATCTTTTCCGAACGGTCTCCCGTTCCGATCTGATCCCTTCTGATTTTTCCGAGACGAACCTGTTCTTCAAGCTGCTGCTGTTCGTAAAGCTTTGCGCGGATAGCAGACATAGCGCGCTCCTTATTTCCCAGCTGGCTGCGCTCGGCTTGGGAAGCAACAACAATGCCGCTTGGCTTATGGAGAATGCGAACCGCGGTCTCAACCTTATTTACATTTTGCCCTCCGGGGCCGGATGATCGAAAAGTGCTTATTTCCAAATCTGACGGATTAATTTCCACTTCTCTGGCTTCAACCATAGGCATTATGGCCACCGAAGCGGTTGAAGTGTGGACTCGTCCCGACCGTTCGGTCACAGGAACTCTTTGAACGCGATGGACTCCCGATTCTTGTTTCAAGAGATTATAAACGTCGCCTCCTGCCGGATCGGCAATTTCGGCTATCAATGTCTTATAACCGACGCCGCTTTCGCTGGAATCGAGAACCAAAAATTTCCATTTTCGGGACTCGGCAAATACGCGATACATTCGCGCCAGTTCTGCGGCAAATATAGAGGCTTCATCTCCTCCCGCTCCCGCTCTTACTTCCAAAATAACTTTATTCATATACTGCCTGATTTTATATCGATTTTTGGATTGATGACAAGCTAATAATTTTAAAGCTCCGCAATATGCGGAGCTTTAAAATCTGCGTTTGCGCAATAACTTGTCTGTTTAGGCTTTCTTATTCTTTGCCGCGCGCGGCTTTTTTGCAGCCGTTGGCTTAGTAGATGCGGTTGCGCGCCTTGCCTTGAATTTCTCAACCCGTCCGGCGGTGTCGATAAGCTTTTCGGTCCCCGTATAGAACGGGTGGCAGTTGGCGCAAATTTCGACTTCCATCTTTTCCTTTGCGGAGCCGACTTTATAGACCTTTCCGCAGGCGCAAGTTATGGTTGCTTCTTTGTTATATTTTGGATGTATTTCCGGCTTCATAGCGAGGGCATTCTAGCAGAATGACTCCTTATTGACAAGGAGATGCTTCATCTTTAATATACAAACCTGACGGAAACGAAAGCTTTCTCTGATTTTCCAGCTCTCTGAAAATAGAAAATTGACCATTTATGCAATACAAAAAAGTGAAGAACTTTTTTGGTTGTCCCAATTCCATAAGTTGATCTGCTTGCGATGTGGACTATCGAGAGACCTTTCTAGGTCAGCGCTAGTCTACATTACATTCAGAGAAGCTTCTCCTGTCATATTGAAAAATATGGCGGGTTTAATTTGAGAGTTTGATCCTGGCTCAGGATGAACGCTGGCGGCGTGGATAAGGCATGCAAGTTGAACGATCTTCTTTTTCTTTGAAGTTGCGATTACATCAAGACCGATTAGGATTTGAAGATAGTGGCGAACGAGTTAGTAACACCTTGGTACGTACCCTTAGGTTTGGTATAGCTCGCCGAAAGGCGGGGTAATCCCAAATAGTCTCGCAAGAGTAAAGTCGCAAGACGCCTTTGGAGCGGCCTAGGTCCGATCAGCTAGAAGGTGTGGTAACGGCGCACCTTGGCAATGACCGGTAGGGGGGCTGAGAGGCTGATCCCCAACGACGGCACTGAGATACGGGCCGTACACCTACGGGTGGCAGCAGCCGAGAATATTCGACAATGGGCGAAAGCCTGATCGAGCGACGCCGCATGCAGGATGAAGGTTTTCGGATTGTAAACTGCTTTTCTACGGGAAGAATTTTTGACGGTACCGTAGGAATTAGGAGCTGCAAACTACGTGCCAGCAGCCGCGGTAATACGTAGGCTCCGAGCGTTATCCGGATTTATTGGGCGTAAAGGG
>JAQTRD010000087.1 GCA_028711965.1 Candidatus Colwelliibacteriota bacterium
ATCATCCTCTTACTCATCGCCGCCGCTTCCAGAAAGACCTCAAAGAGAGACGCCACGCTCGCCTCAGAAACCCAAACCTCAGGCATCAAGAGGACACCTGCCGGATTGCTTGAAGGAGCGGAGCAGAACTTAATCGCGAGATTAGAAAGATTGGCTGAAGTGAATCCAGCTATGGCAGGCGCCATACGTTCACTTAGATATAGCAACTCAGCAGTTTGGTGGAGGGTAGTTGAGAAGCTGTTCAACATGGCTGACTTTGACATTGTGTTCCGCCAAGGTGTTACAGGAGGCGCTGCGATACAAAGAGAAAGTGATAGCGCCACAAGATTGGTCATTGATTCTACCTTTGCCTCCTTACCTCAAGACGCCTCTCAGGCAGTCTTTAAGCTGCTCTTTGCGGAAACATTCTTAAGGGATTATCTGGAGAATAACGCGCTTGAGAGCGAAGGCATGAAAAAGAAGATGGGCGAGGAACTGGCTTTAGCCGAAGGGGCAATAGGCCGCAAAGAGCAGATCGATGATTCGACATTGGCTTATTATTATAAGATAGCGACTTACTATTACCTTGATGCCGCAGGCCGCGCAGAAATTATCCGTGCGTTGGCATGGTTTGACGCGGAAGTTAAGCGCGACCCGCTGCATCTTAAAGATATGGTTACGGCTGCGGATAATTACAGCAAAGAAAAGATGCCGGAGATTTCTCAGGTCGGCTCTTTAGCCGCATCGCATTTTGCACTTACCGCCGAGGCTAAAGCACCCAACGCGCTTTATATCAGGTTAAGGGCTGCATTAGCGGCCAAATTACCTCAGGACGCCGAGGACAGAGGCTTTGACGTTGCATTATTTGCAGTAGCGCGCAACTTATACAGAGGTATCAGCCAGGATGAAACCTTCGCTGGATTAATGACAAGGTTCTTTGAGGTTGTCGGAGCGCTTAATGAGGCCAAGGCAGGATTGCAGGAGTCCTGGAAAGTAACCACCAAGTCCAAACCGCGCCTGGCAACTCTCGTGGCAGGGACAAGAAATATCTTCTTACTTTACAACAATATCGCCGCTGCAAGCGATGTCAGCCAGGCTAGGATGATCTGGAGCATATTCTATAAGATGTCCGGTTCGGTGCTGGGCACATCTCACAGCAGCCATTTGTCTGCCATATATGAAGCGACCTCCGGCATGCCTTCTTTTGCCGCAGGCATTTACTCGGACATGCGCAGATTCTTCATTGCCAGAATGGGTATTAGGCAGGAATTAATTGATACAGGCGTGGACATTGATTATAAATCAAGGTTCAACCGCCTTCAGAATATCAGCGCCCTCAAGATAAATAAGAAACCTGCCCCGGTGGTTGTAAGGAATTTCTCCGTGGCGCAATTGAACAGCAGGGTAAATTTTGTGCGCTGGACCATTTGGGGACACAATACGCTCTATATGTTAGACGCGCACAGAAGATTGTTCCTTCAGGGTGAAATAGACAGTAACTTGATCATCGCTAATCCCTGGGAGCAGGAACCTATATACACGGGAGATTCCATACAATTACGCACAGGCCTCCTGCTGGACAAAGAAGGCCGGTTAACGCTTGCCGAATTTTCAGAACCGATAACTGTCCACTATCTCGCTTACAGTTTTAAGGCGGAAGAAGTCAGAGTTATTGAATCATTAGGGATCCCGTATCAGTGCGCAACTCCGATACACTCCGTTGCCAGAGATAAGCGCCTGGCCATGGCGGCAGTTGAAGGTATCCCCGGATTAAGATTGCCGAGAGAAATACATATTGATACCACGGATGACAGGGAGGCTATCGCGGGCAAGGTGCATGCCTTTGCCGCAACAGGGATCAAGGAATTCGTGGTCAAACCGCCTCGCGGCATGGGTGGAAAGAATATCAAGTTCTTTAGCGCCGAAACCGAGGTTGAAGAAACCATTGACTGGACTGATAAGATCAATAATAAAGACGGCGTTATTGTTCAGGAAAGCATTACATGCCCGCTTGTATCCCTAAGGGGCGTACCGTCATATTGGAACTTAAGGATCTATCTTTCCAGGGACAGGGAAGGTAGGGTTGGCACGGGCGGAGAAGAGGGGACCGCTGTAAGGATCGGGCCGGACAAAGTTGTCAATATCTGCAAGGGTGCCTCAGTTATTCGTTTGTCTGAACTTATCCGCCTCCTTGGTTTTGATGCGGCAAAGAAAAAGGCCTTCCTTGAAGAGTTTGAAGCAGTTTCAGTGAACTGTTTCTACGCGGTGGAAAGATACGCTGCAAGTTTGCACAACGGCGGATATTATCGGGAAATCCTCGGAGGGACATCTTATTCAGAAGCCGATCACATCGGCCTTGACCTGATGTGGGACGGGGAGCATTTCGCCTTTATCGAGGCCAACGATTTCTCCGGAGGCTTATCCGGCCTGGCAAAGGCTAAGGGCGAAGACGATGATGAAGAAGAAGCCGGAGATGACGGACAGTCAGATGGGTCCATAAAGACCTTCTATGTTACTGCTGAGCGTAAAGCCAGGATATATCAGTCAGCGCTTAATACTTATAGGGCAAGGCAGGATTATCAGCAATACGGCAAGAGGATGCTCGAGCTTTCAGGCGCAATGGGCGTGCGTCTGATGCTTGAGATCTTAGACCTTATCCCGGCGTTGGCCGCGGTATTCCCGCAGAGGGCCATTGAA
>JAQTRD010000088.1 GCA_028711965.1 Candidatus Colwelliibacteriota bacterium
ATTTCCAATCTGGAAAAGGATGATTGTTTTCTCTTCCGGAGTTGCGGTTAATTTTATTATCGGCTGGATTGCCTTTTCTTTAATATATGCCATAGGTGCTTCTCCTGCAGTTTACGTTTCGGGAATTGATCCGGAATCATCGGCCGCATCGGCTGGGATCAAAGCGGGAGACCGTTTCACCGATTTCAATAAGATAGATGACCTTGTGGAGTTTATAAAAAATCATCCGGGCGAGGAGGTGTCATGGAATATAGACCGTTATGGAGAAAAGATTGCCGTTATTGCCGAGCCGCGAACCACCGATGAAGGAGTAAGGCTGGGAGTGGAGCTCATCGAATCCGGGTTTGAGAAACAGGGAATACTTGCTGCTTTATCATCGGGTTTTACCGCTGCCATCCGTTTTACCGGCAAAATAATTTCTTCTTTCGCATATATGTTTCGACATGGCGATTTCTCGTCCTCTTCCGGACCAATAGGCGTTTGGAATGCGGTTGCGATAGCAAAAGATATGGGGGCGGTGTACATCTTCCAACTTCTGGGAGTAGTGTCTCTTAATCTTATGGTAATTAATTTTCTACCCCTACCGGCTCTTGATGGTGGCCATATACTGTTTCTTACTATTGAAAAAATAAGACGAAAACCAATCAGCTCCAAGGTCCAATCATCTATTAATTCGGTCAGTTTTATTCTTTTGTTGATTCTTATGTTTATTGTTACAATAAGGGACATAATCAGGCTTTTTTAGCCGTTTAGAATATGCCCTATGAGACAAAGCAAACTTTTTGTCAAATCACTGAGAGAAGATCCGAAAAATGAAGAGTCGCTTAACGCGAAGCTTCTTATGAGGGCTGGATTTATTCATAAGGTTATGGCGGGCGTTTACGCTTTTCTTCCTCTTGGGCTTCGGGTAATCAAAAAAATAGAGAACATCATCCGCGAAGAAATGGTATCCCTTGGAGCGGACGAAATACTAATGAGTTCCCTTCAAACCCGCGAAGCATGGGAAACGAGCGGACGCTATGCGGATTTGGACGTTCTCTTCAAGTTCACAAGCTATTATTCTAAAGGAGATTATGTCTTGGGACCGACTCATGAAGAAGAAATAACCCCGATTTTGAAACAGCATGTTTTTTCTTACAGAGACTTGCCGATTTACGTTTTTCAGATTCAGAATAAGTTTCGCGATGAAAAAAGGGCAAAGTCAGGATTACTTCGCGGGAGGGAGTTCCTAATGAAAGATCTTTATTCATTTCACACTGATGAAAAAGATATGGAAGACTTCTATGAACTGTCATCTGCGACTTATTCACGTATTTTCGAGCGTGTCGGCATAGGAGAAAAGACATATAAGACATTTGCTTCCGGCGGAACTTTTTCAAAATATTCACATGAGTTCCAAACCGTTACTCCGGCGGGAGAGGATACTATTTATATATGTGAAGCGTGCAAGTTAGCTATAAACGAAGAGGTTATAGAAGATGTCAACCATACTTGTCCTCAATGCGGCTCGAAAGAGTTGAGGATGGAAAAATCAATAGAGGTCGGAAATATCTTCAAGATGAAAGATAAATATTCCGCTCCATTCGACTTAAAGTTTAAAGATCAGAGCGGGGATGAAAAAATAGTTCTTATGGGTTGCTACGGAATAGGTCTATCTCGGCTTATGGGTGCGATCGTTGAGTCTTCCAATGACGAAAACGGAATTATTTGGCCTGAAGCGGTTTCTCCTTTCCGTTTCCATCTTTTAGAAACAAAGCCCGGCCTTGGTCAAGATATTTATCAGAGAATGGTTGCCGACGGATACGAAGTTCTTTATGATGACCGGGACGTTTCATTTGGAGAAAAGCTCAAAGACGCCGATTTATTCGGTATTACATGGAGGCTTGTTGTGGGAGAAAAGAATAAAGACAAGATAGAAATAAAAAGAAGAAATGAAGAACAAATTAAATTGGTTGAATATGGGGATATTCGGAAAGCTGAATAAGAATGTCGGCATTGATTTAGGCACTGTAAATACCCAGATATATGCCAGGGGCGAGGGAATTGTAGTCAGTGAACCGACAATTGTTGCGGTTAATAATAAGACGGGACAGATTGTGGCAACCGGCACAGATGCAAAGAAAATGCTTGACCGGACGCCGCAACATATCACCGTAATAAAACCGATTTCCGGCGGCGTCATTTCTGACTTTGAAATGGCTGAAGAGGTCGTAAAACATCAGTTAAGGAACATTGACGACGGACTGTTTCGCCGTTGCGGATTAGCTGTCCTAGGAGTTCCCACTAACTTGACTGAAGTTGAGAGGAAATCCGCAGAGGACGTACTTACTTCTGCCGGAGCTTCGAAAGTCTATCTGGTTGAAGAGCCGATCGCTGCCGCTCTAGGGGCAAGGCTTCCCATCGAAGACCCTGCCGCCAATATGATAATAGACATAGGAGGAGGAACCACAGAGATGGCTATTATTTCGGTAGGGGGAGATGTCATATCCAAGAGCCTTAAAATTGCCGGGGAGAAATTCAATGACGACATAATCAAGTTTATAAGAGACGAATTCCAGCTTGCGATTGGAGAACCGACTGCCGAAGAAATAAAGATAAACATTGGTTCCGCCATACCGCTGGATGAAAGGCTGGAAACAAGCATTAGAGGCAGAGATCTCGGATCCGGT
>JAQTRD010000089.1 GCA_028711965.1 Candidatus Colwelliibacteriota bacterium
GGTATTAACGTTAAATGGACAACTGGCGGTCTTGATTCAAGCAGTAAGGTTGAAATACAGCTTTGCCTTCCTGCCGGCGGTTGCGGCAAAATTGCCGAATCAACAGCGGGCGCAGGGAGCTATAAAATAGTTGTACCGAATCCTTCCGCCGGTCCGGATTCATTGTTAGTGTTTGTAAAACTAATTAGCAAAGATCCATCCGGTAAACAAGTTACAGGGCAAAGCAATTCGTTCTATCTGACAAATAAATAAAGCTACCAGAAATAAGAGTGGGGGACAGAATGGAAAATCAAAAATTGATTACTTGTATCCGATTTGTTTTAGCCAATCGATATGCTCCCATTCCCATAAGGCTTTTGCTCCGAGGAATGCCCGATAATCTTCGTCAAAGTCGGTGAATTCTTTAAGTTCTATTTCTCCTTTGGTTTCAGACCACTCGTGGACGCAGAATTTTGCGTAAGGATTATTCCATGGGGTTCTTATCTTTTCCTTGCCTCCCTTAGTCCTTCTTGTCGCGCCGCATTTTCGGCATGATTGGGATTGGTCCACTCGGAGAATCCAGCGGGTAGACAGGTCTTTAAGCTCGTGCCGCAGTGGCTCCACATACGCCGAAGTCTGAAGGCAATAGTCCCGGTATATCGCTTGGGAAGTTTTAATATCCAATATTCCCATCTTTCCTCCGATGATGGCCACTGCATCGCAAGTGCCTGAATATCTTTCATCATGGTTTATTATTCGCCGTTCAATGTAATTCGCGTCAACCTCGACGGAATTATTTTCGAGGAACTTCATATAGGCTTCGACAGCCGGCTTAGTAACTTCCGTGAGCTCCGGCTCTTCGCCGCGCATAACTGCCTGAACGGCTTCATGGACCAGTGTTCCTTCGTCAGCCGATTGCTGTTTTATTTTTTCTCCTTCCTCGAAATTTTTAAGTCCGGCATAATAGCGGTAAAGAGCGGGCTTTGCTTTGATGCTTACTATGCTTGTGACGCGGGGATACCAGACATCTTCTATTAAATATCCCGAGCCTTCCTTAAATTCATCCAGTGTCTTGTAGTCCATTTTTATTTCTTGATTAATTTCGGTATCTCATCCGACAGATCTCCCGCGCCCATAAAGACGGCAACGGTCTTAGAGGGGCTAATCATTCTTTTTTTAACCATCTTATCAATCTCTTTTTTTACGTTCTTATGGCTGCCGACGCATACAGCTTTTTGACTAGCGGAATATTTATTGATGTCCCGGGCAAGAGAATCGGAATTGATCTTCAATGAAGCCGTATCCCGTCCTTTCGGATTATATACGTCTATCAGAATAACTGAATCGGCGTCGCCGAAGCTTTTTATAAAATCGTCGTAGAGGGCTATCAGCCTCTTTGATTGGTGCGGCTGAAAGACGGTAAGAATATGTTTTTTGGGATATTTATCCTTAATTGCTTTAAGGGATGCCTTTACTTCCGTCGGATGATGCGCGTAATCGTCAAAAATAATAATTCCATTCGGATTTTTTCCTTTATATTCAAGACGCCGCCAAATACCCTTATATGCCGATAGGGAAGAGAGGATTGTCGTTTGAGGCACGCCTATCTCTTCGGCAATATGCCATGCGGCAAGCGCGTTCGTCACGTTGTGGTTGCCCGGCACCTTCAAAATGCTTCTCAGCTTTTCGATCCTTTTTTTCTTCTTAATGGAGAAAAATATGGGGTTAATATTCTTAATATTTTGCGACACATCAAGGGAGTTTTTATCGTCTCTATTCATAACGACCGCTCCGCTTTTCGGTACTTTTTGAAGGAACTTCTTAAATGAATTTTTAACGGCGTTCAAATCCTTATAGAAATCCAGATGTTCCAAATCAATATTTGTGCAGACCGCGTAAGCGGGATGGTAATTCCAAAAAGCGCCCGTGTATTCGTCGGCTTCAATCACGAGCCATTCGCTTTTCCCATATCTAAAGTTCCAGCCGTTCAGCTTTGTGCCGATGATGACTGTCGGATCCATTTTGGCTTTTATAAGAATCGAAGCCACCATTGCGGTCGTCGTGCTCTTTCCGTGGCTGCCGCATATGGCAATGGTTTTATATTTTTTGGTAACTTCACCAAGGGCTTCGGAATATCTTTGTATCTTTATGCCGCGTTCTTTTGCAGCCTCCATTTCCGGGTTATCTAAAGGTATTGCCGCGGAGGCCACGACTAAGTCTGTTTTATGGGATAGATTTTCTTTTTTATGCCCAATTTTAAGCCTTACGCCGTCTTTGGTTAACTCTTGGGTAATTGAGCTCTTTGAGGCGTCGGAGCCAGTTACAAGCCAATTTTGAGCCAAAAACCAGCGAGCCAAAGAACTCATCCCGATACCTCCGATACCTATAAAATGGACTCTTTGAGAAGGGTCGTTTTTGGCTGTTTTTGAGGATATTCGGGGGATAGGTTTATCAGAGGATCTAACGGCGTTTTTTTTTGAATTCATAAGAATGCGGGGGAATATTATTTACGGACAAGAGTTATTATATAAGAAAACCCGCACCATATATAGAAGGAGCGGATTTTCCTTTTTATATAAGGGGATAGTTCTTAAAGGCTGTTCCCGGTATGTTATGTCGCAAAAGGTGCATTATGCGACATATCATAATTCTCTAGCCCTGCTTTGAAGGGTTGCCCCCT
>JAQTRD010000090.1 GCA_028711965.1 Candidatus Colwelliibacteriota bacterium
ATGGCAACTAATGGCGGCGAACTTGCCCTGGGAAGAAATGTTGTTGTTGGTTTTATGCCCTGGAGGGGCTACAACTTTGAAGACGCTATAATTATAAATGAAAGATTAGTCAAAGAAGATATGCTCACTTCTGTTCATATTGAAAAATTTGAAATAGAAGCAAGAGAAACACGCCTTGGCAATGAAGAAATTACAAGAGATATACCCAATGTAAGCGAAGAAGTATTAAAAAATTTAGACGAAAATGGCATTGTGCGCCTTGGTGCTGAAGTAATGCCTGACGATATTTTAGTTGGACGTGTTACTCCAAAAACAGAAAAAGAACTTTCTCCGGAAGAACGTTTGCTGCGCGCGATATTCGGTGAAAAAGCGGCAGATGTAAAGGATACGTCTTTACGCGTTCCACCGGGGGTCTATGGAGTGGTTATTAATGTTGAAGTATTCCAGAGAAAAGACAGGGGAAGACGTTCCAGAAAGGAAAAAACAGAAGAACTAAAACGGATTCGTGAAATAGAAAAATATTACGAAGAAGAAAAAGAACTTCTCAATAGAGAAAAACTGCGAAGGCTTGGTACGATTTTAGGTAAAGGTGAAAATAAGATAAGCGATGATGATATTGAAGCAAATGAAGAAGCAAAAGCTATGATAAGTATCTATGATGAGCGTTTGCAGGAACTCGCAATGGAAAGAGAACTTGAAACCGCAAAGATAGGTAAAGGCGATGAACTTCCCACGGGAGTTTTAAAACGCGTTGTTGCTTTTGTGGCAATGAAGAGAAAAATTTCCGCCGGCGACAAACTTTCCGGAAGGCATGGTAATAAAGGAGTTATTTCAAAAATTCTTCCTGAAGAGGATATGCCTTTCTTGGAAGACGGCACTCCTATCGATATTATTCTTAATCCGCTGGGTGTACCTTCAAGAATGAATGTCGGACAATTGCTTGAAATGCATCTTGGATGGGCGGCAAAAAAATTGGGCTTAAGAACATTTACTCCTATATTTGACGGAGCCAAAGAAGAAGATGTAAAAAACCTTTTAAAAGAGGCTGGAATCCCGGAAGACGGGAAAGTGCCTATCTATGATGGTTATACAGGTAAAGCTTTTGCAAGCAAGGTTAGTGTGGGCTGTATGTTTGTTATGAAACTTGTGCACATGGTTGATGACAAGATTCATGCTCGCGCAATTGGGCCCTACTCGCTTATAACCCAACAACCTCTTGGCGGAAAAGCGCAATTCGGAGGACAACGTTTCGGTGAAATGGAAGTCTGGGCGCTTGAAGCTTACGGGGCAGCGTTTACTCTCCAGGAAATGCTTACCGTCAAAAGTGATGACGTGGAGGGTAGAACAAGAATCTATGAAGCTATAGTAAGAGGAGAACAAGAGTTTCATCCTTCAGTTCCTGAATCATTTAATGTTTTGGTCAAGGAGTTGCAAGGGTTGTGTCTGGATATAAGAGCAGAAAAAGAGGGTAAACAATGATTGAAGAAAGCAGTTTTTTTGACCGAATAACTATTAAGCTCGCTTCATCTCAGACTATTCGTGGCTGGTCATCCGGAGAAATTAAGAAAGCGGAAACCCTAAATTACAGAACGCTCAAGCCTGAAAAAGACGGGCTTTTTTGTGAAAAGATTTTTGGTCCGGCAAAAGACTGGGAATGTCATTGCGGGAAATTAAAAGGTATAAAGTTTAAAGGAACAAAGTGCGACCGTTGCGGAGTAGAGGTTTTACACTCTTCCGTCCGTAGACAGCGCATGGGCCATATCGATTTAGCCGCGCCGGTTACGCATATTTGGTTTTATAAGATTATACCCTCAAGGGTAGGCGCAATGCTTGATTTAAGCGCTAAAGAGCTTGAGAAGGTGATCTATTATGAAGAGTATATAGTAATTGACCCGATAAATACCCCGCTTAAAAAATGGCAACTTCTCAATGAAGACGAATATCAAAAAGCATTGGAGGAGCATGGGGCAGGTTTTGTAGCCAAGATAGGTGCGGAAGCGATCAGAGAGTTGCTTAAGGAATTGGATTTAGACAAGCTTAGTAAGAGCATAAGAAAAGAAATTGAAAATAGTAAAAGTATTTTAAATAAGCGTTTGCTCAAACGCCTTAAAGTAATGGAAGATTTTCGTCGTTCCGGCAACAAGCCAGAATGGATGATTTTAGATGCCGTTCCAGTAATCCCGCCGGATTTACGTCCGCTGGTTCCTCTTGAAGGAGGAAGATTTGCTTCTTCCGATCTAAACGATTTGTACCGGCGCGTAATCAACAGAAACAACCGTCTTAAAAAATTAATTTCTCTTGGAGCTCCTGACATAATTATCCGAAATGAAAAAAGAATGCTTCAGGAGGCAGTAGATGCGCTTATCGAGAATGGCCGTCATGGCCGTCCGGTTACCGGGCCTCAGAACCGGCCATTAAAAAGTCTTTCCGATATGCTTAAGGGTAAGCAGGGACGCTTCCGTCAGAATCTTCTTGGTAAAAGAGTTGATTATTCCGGAAGAAGTGTTATCGTTGTCGGCCCTGACCTGAAACTTCATCAATGCGGAATTCCTAAACAAATGGCGCTAGAATTATTTGAGCCATTTATCATAAAAAAATTAAGAGAGCGCGGTTTCGTCCATACGATT
>JAQTRD010000010.1 GCA_028711965.1 Candidatus Colwelliibacteriota bacterium
GAATCTGTTTCAAGCTTCCGCGCCGCCGCCGCCTCGTCAATGACGTCAACCGCCTTGTCCGGCAGAAAACGGTCGGTTATGTATCTACTCGAAAGGGTAACGGCGGCAATAATCGCGTCGTCAGAAATACGGAGGCCGTGATGCGATTCATAGCGCTCCTTGAGTCCCCTTAAGATATTGACGCTGTCCTCGATTGTCGGCTCTTCAACCATTATCGGCTGGAACCGGCGCTCCAAAGCGGAATCCTTTTCAATATAACGCTGGTATTCGCGGGTAGTTGTCGCTCCAATCGCGTGAAGTTCCCCTCTCGCGAGAGCCGGCTTCAAAAGATTTGACGCGTCAATCGCCCCTTCGGCTTGGCCGGCGCCAACAATAGTGTGGATTTCGTCGATAAAAAGAATGTACTTTCCGTTGGCGCTCTTTATTTCCTTAATAAACGCTTTAAGGCGGTCTTCAAATTCGCCCCGGAACTTTGTTCCGGCAATAAGAGAGCCTAAATCAAGCGAGACAACTTCTTTGTCTTTCAGCGTTTCCGGCACGTCGCCCGCGATTATTTTCATCGCGAGTCCCTCGACGATAGCCGTCTTTCCGACGCCCGGCTCGCCGATAAGACACGGGTTGTTCTTCGTGCGGCGAGAAAGAACCTGAATGATGCGGCGAAGCTCTTCGTCTCGTCCGATAAGGGGATCGAGCTTGCCTTCTTTGGCTCTTTCGGTGAGATTCTCCGCGTATTTTTCAAGAACCCTGAACTTGGATTCGGGTGTTTCGTCGGTTACTCTTGCGCTTCCTCTTAATTCTGCCAATATCCGGAGAGCGGAATCTCGCTTGAGGCCGAACTTTTCAAGAATTGCCCGGGCCGCCGAATTAACTTCGACAAGACCCATAAAGAGATGCTCGCAAGAGATAAAATCATCCTTGCTTGCCCGAGCAAAGCGGGCGGCGATATCGATTATATGTATTGTTTCTTGGGATAGGTAGAGCTGGGAGACGGGGCTTGAAGAAAAAGTCTTCGGATATTTGCGCATTTCGCGCGTTATTTCGGTGTCCAGCTCGTCCAAATCAACGTTAAATTTGGCAAGAATCGGCTGTATAAGCGAATCCGAGTCGTGGAGAAGGGCTGACAATAAGTGAAGCGCCCTAAACTCCCCATGCCCCTCCGAAGAAGCAAGATCTTGGGCGTTTTGGATGGCTTCTTGAGCTTTGATTGTAAAACGGTTAAAAGAATTATTCATAGGTTGCTTATATAAGTATAACGTAAGGGATGAGTGAAGTGTACGGCCGCTTCGCTTGTATAATTCGTCATCCGCCATCCGCTGGTTGACGGATGACTGAGCTCGAACTGTTAAAGCAGACGACCGAAAGATAAGAGAAAAAGGAGGGAATGTCAATTCGCCTCTCCGGCGAATTGAATAAAAAAGCTCCGTTAAACGGAGCTTTGCGTCATATGACGGCCGATAAAAGCATCGACGCGGCTCAAGACTTCGAGAGTCAGCGATTTCATCTGCGACGCGAAAAAGAAATATTTTCCTTCCTCGCCCTCAAAGAAAAAGTTGATGCCCTGGTCGATATTTATCGTGATCGAGTGATCCAGTTCCGGATTTTCCGCAGAATCCAAGAAAATCTTTATTCTTCCCCAGACATCAGAACTAGGATCGCCGACACAATCACAATCTAAATCAACATTGATGAACAGCTTGACCGGAAGAGTTGTTAGAAGCTCTTGCTCTATATGCTGGCCTACGCACGAAGCGATTTTTTCTACCGCTTTTCTAAACCCACCCTTGAAGAGCTCTTTGTCGCAATACGTTTCTTGCAACTCGGCGCGAAGCTTTCCTACTGCGATATTCCGCTTATAAACGATGAGGGAAATGAGCGCAAGCACTGCAGCAATAATGACTACCAGCCAGAAAACTGAAATAAACACTTAAATATCCTCCCTATTATTTTATTTTTAAGCTTGAACTACCGTCATTACACCATAATTATAGCGTTTTGTCAATAACTATTGATGAACAGTCGATTTATTCCTTAACGCCGAGCGTTACCCGGACAGTAATAATCGCCTCTCCTCTTCTAACTTTTAAATCAAGCGATTCCCCCGGGGAATAATCGGAGATAATAGACGCTATTGATATATCGCCGTTGATCTTTATTCCGCTAGCCTCAATTATCACATCGCCTTCTTTCAGTCCCGCCCTCTCGGCCGGAGAGCCGGCGATAATCGCTATCCCTCCGTCATTTTTCGCGATTTTCGCGCCTTCATCTGTCTTCTCATACCAGATACCGAGAAAAGGCGTCTCTATCTTGCCTGTTTTCGTGTACGCATCAAGCGCCCGGCGAGCCTTATTAGAAGGTATAGCAAAGCCCACATTTTCCGCGCCAGAAGCAAGAGCAGTATTTATGCCGATGACTTCGCCTTTGAGGTTGAGAAGAGGGCCGCCGGAGTTGCCCGGATTTATAGCGGCATCCGTTTGAAAAACGCCTTCAATTGTTTCGATTCCCGAAGATCCCGACGCGGTAACCGTTCTATACTTGCCGGATATTACTCCAACCGAAACGGTATTCTTGTATTCGCCGAGAGTATTCCCTATGGCAATCGCCGTCTGCGCTAGTCGAACGGAATCAGAATCCCCCAACTTGAGAGTGGGAAGGCCGGAGGCGCCAATTTTCACAATAGCAATGTCCTGATTGCCGCTTGTCGCTACCACCGTTCCGCTGAACTTTCTTCCGTCCTGCATAAATACCGTGTATATCGCCGCCTTATCACTCACAACGTGCTTGTTCGTAATGATTATGCCGTCCGATTCGACGATAAAGCCGGTTCCGCCGCCTATTTCCACCCTTTCCGTTTTGCCGCTCGGCGACTCGCAAGGAACGTAAATCTTAAAAGAGTTGTCTTCAAAAAACGGAGACATAGGACACTGCTCAATAACCGGAACGTCTTTGGAAACAATAATCGAAACGACGGCCGGAGCGGCCTTGTCTACCGTATTGATTATCGCTTCTTCATAATCGAGCTTCGCCTCATACGGAGAAGTGGCGCCGAGGAAACCGTCTCCTTCCGAAGACTGGGTGTCGCCTACCGGAACCGGTTCTTTGGTAAACCAGTTATCCGGGAATATTTTATCCCCGATGCTCTCCAGAAAGTCCGTTGTTCCGCTTATGATGTCGGCTCCCCATACTCGGCCGGGATTATTTTTATAAAAAGTGAATGAAATAGTCAGCGCCATTGCGACCATAATCACAATCAGGGCGCCGCGAGAAAATTCTTTCTGCATAGGCTAATAATAAGCGAAGTACAAAAAACTAAAAAGGGAATAAACACGTCATCTATAAACAAGACAAGTTGGTCTTGCTCCGTATTATACCTGTATGGTATAGTGAGAACATCAATATTAAAGGGGATCCGAAAGGTGTTAGTGCCTTAGGAGCCCCTTTTTTGTAGTTAAGACAGGTAACTTTTAATGATTTCGAGAAAATCGAAATATTCCGATCCTAACTGAAAATATAGAGATGAGGCATATTTCTTGTTTGGAAACAATATCTTACAAAATCTGTCTTTACTAACCAAATAGTCAACTAGCTTCTTATAATCGCCATCGCCGGAAACAAGAACGATTTTGTTAAAATCACTGCCGTTATCAATTAGGCTTTTCATAACTTCGAATACAATATCTGTATCGACATTGCCCTTTTTGTCCGATTTGAGATTGCAACTATGTTCTTTAAATAGAAGCAGAAATCCGGCTTTTTGAATGTCTAAATAAAGACTATTGTTCTTGCCATCTTGAAATCCGAGTACATAATAAGCTTCTTTGATATTGTAATTATCTCTTAAATAAATACGGAATTTTTTAAGATTTACTTCCCAAGCATTTCCACAAGTACAGTCTGTTAATTTGATGTTCTTGATGCTTATATTCAGCCTGGCCGCACAGACATCACACTTTGTTGTTCCTAAAAATAAGTTTTGTCCGTCGATAAAAGCTATATTATCCATCAATGTTTTGGTAATAATTTGAGTGGATGCTTACTTTCTTATTCTCACGAACTTTTTCTTCCCTGCCTGAACTACAAGCCCGTCGGTCACCTCGATTAGTGCGTCTGCTGACTCAATCTTTTGTCCGCCAATCTTAAGCCCTCCTTGCTCGATAAGCCTTCTCGCTTCGCTCTTGCTGGATGCCGCTCCGGAAGCGACGGCGATCTCAACGGCAATCATTTCGTCATTATTTATGACAACCTCCTCCATTTCTTCGGGAAGTTCCTTTTCGCGGAATACGCGGTTGAACTCTGCCGCGGCGCGATCGGCGGCCGCCTCGCCGTGGTATATGGAAACAATCTCTTCCGCTAAATAGGCCTTGATGTCGCGGGGATTGACTTTGCCGCTCTCTAAGTCGGACTTGATATCGTTGATTTCTTCGAACGGAACGTATGTGCAGTCGGTGAGTAATTGAATAATATTCTCATCCGCCTGCGCCATAATTTTGCCGAACATTTCGTTTGGCGAAGAGTCCAAGAAAACGCCTGTTCCAAGGCTCTTAGACATCATCTTTTCGCCCGTGACCGGATTCACGAGAAGAGTAGTGATAAACACGAACTTTTCCTTATTGTTTATCTTTCTCTGCAGAGTGCGTCCGGCGAGAGCGTTAAACTTCTGGTCATTCCCGCAAAGCTCGATATCCACATCCATAGCAACGCTGTCATAGCCCTGCATAAGAGGATAAAAGAATTCATGGAGATATATCGGCTTTTCTTCTTTTATTCTCTTCTCAAACATATCCCGCTCAAGCATTTGCTGGACAGTAAAGTTTGAAGCAAGGTCAATTAGTTTCTCAAAGGTAAGCTTGGAAAGCCAGTCGTGATTATACTTGACCGAAACCGGGTTCTTTCTGTCTTTAAGATTTATTACCGGAGCGATCTGCTTCATCCATGTTTTGACATTCTTCTTCACCTCCGCGCGCGTTAACTGCTTTCGGGCGGCGGACTTATCGGTGGGATCGCCTATGCGAGCGGTAAAGTCGCCTATCAAAAAGATGACCTTATGGCCAAGTTTGCGGAACTTTTCGAGGACCATATAATTGGTCGCGTGCCCCAGATGGAGCGAGGTTCCAGTCGCGTCGGTACCGATGTAGATTTTAAGTTTCTTGCCGGAAAGAAGAGCTTCGCGCAAAGCTTCTTTTGACGGAATTACTTCCGTCACACTTCTCGCGAGAAGATCTTCGATAAGAGAGATCTCTTCCTCTCTATTTTGATTTTTTGATAACTTCATCGATTATTCCGTAATCCTTGGCCTCATCGGCAGAGAGCCAATAATCGCGATCCGAATCTTTTTCGATTTTCGAAAGCGACTGGCCGGTCATTTTGGAAAGAAGCTGGTTTATTTTCGCTTTGGTTTTAACAATCTGCTTCGTGGCAATTTCAATATCGCTCGCCTGGCCTTCCGCTCCCCCCATAACCTGATGGATAAGTATTTCGGAGTTGGGAAGCGCTATTCTCTTTCCTTTTTCTCCGGCAGCCAGAAGAAATGCAGCAATTGAAGCGGCCATACCGATACAGACCGTTTCAATCGGCGGTTTCACAAATTGCATAGTGTCGTATATCGCCATTCCGGCGGTTACGACTCCGCCCGGAGAATTAATATAAAGCTTTATCGGCTTCTTCTGGTCCTCGCCCGCGAGGAAAAGAATCTGCGCAATGATGGTATTCGCCGCATGATCGTCAACCGCTCCGCTGAGAAAAATTATCCTGTCTTTCAAGAGGCGGGAGTAGATATCAAAAGCACGCTCGCCATAAGTGGATTTTTCGATAACGGTAGGGATGAGGTAATCGTTTTTAATGGGGTTCATAGAAGTACTATACAATTTTCAATTTCTAGTTTGCAATTTCCAATAAATACCAGAAAGATATTACTCTTCTTCCTTCTTTGGAATGAGAACGCCTTCTTCCGGAAGGTCTGATACAACTCCTTCCTCTGGCGTCTCTGAATCGGCTATTCCTCCTTCCTGCACTTCCTCCGGATTAACTTCGGAGCGGACATCTATTTTCCAACCGGTAAGCTTCGCCGCCAGACGGACGTTCTGCCCTCCTTTTCCGATAGCAAGGCTTAACTGGTCTTCCGGAACTATTACCCTGGCTTCGCTTTTAGGCAGCGCTTCGACATTCGTGACTTTGGCGGGAGAAAGAGATGATTCGATGAATCTCGCCGGATCTTCGGACCATTCGACTATGTCTATTTTTTCCTGTCCGATTTCGTTTGTGACAGCCATAACGCGGGTTCCGCGCTGACCAACGCACGATCCGATGGGATCCACTCCGGGAACGTCGGAATAGACGGCAATCTTCGTCCGGCTTCCCGCTTCCCGGGCAATGCCTTTTATCTGGACAACGCCGTCGTTAATTTCGGGAACCTCCATCTCAAAAAGCTTTTCTATAAATTTCGGGTGCGACCGCGAGAGAACTATTTCGGGAGAACCGCGCCTGTCTTCCTGAACAGCAATGACGTAAAAGCGCATTCTGTTTCCGGACGTATACCTTTCTCCGGGTATCGCCTCGTTCGCGAACATAATTCCCGAGATGCGTCCAAGATCGACAAACACGTTCCCTCTGTCAAAACGATGGATGATGCCGGAGACGATTTTATCCTCCTTATTGCGAAACTCCCCGAAAACCGCTTCTTTTTCAGCTTCGCGGAACTTTTGCAATATAACTTGCTTGGCTGATTGCGCAGCAATACGGCCGAAGTCCACCTTGGCTTCCAACGGAAACTCCATCTTTTCTCCAAGTTCCGCTTTCGGATTTATTTTTCTGGCCTCTTCAAGAAAAATATGTCTTTCAGGATTATATCGGGGAAGTTTTTGCTCTTCCGACTCCTCTCCGCCAGCCGGCTGGCTTGCTTCAACCAGTTCTTCTTCTGATCCTTCGGGTACGATGCGGACAGTTGATTCATCGACGACTTCCTTCACTTGCCAAAACTTTGCCTCTCCGGTGTCGGGATTTATATTTGCCTTAACCACCTCTCCGCGCGTTCCGTATTCCTTCCGGTACGCGGTTGCAATCGAGTCTTCTATCGCTTCATAGACTTTCGAAGGATCGATATTCCTCTCCTTCGCTATTTGGTTGATTATCGTGACTATTTGTTTAAAATCCATCTTAAATTTTTGCTTTTATTTTGGAATGCCCCGCTTCGAGCGGGGCACCATTGGGTTCATTGTACTATACAAAGAATAAAAGTCAATTCGCTAGAACCCTGCTCTCTTTACCGCTTCCTTCATACCGGCATACGACGTTGAAACGACGAGATATGTTTCTTCGTCAGCCGAAGTGAACCATCCGTAGTCAAAAGCGTATCCAGATTTGGAGAATGAAGCATATTTTACGGTTTCTCCGTTAAGCGATCCGTCTTTGAATGAGCTTATAGTTCCCGGATCGGTCGGGTAGAAATTAATCAGGTCGGACGAGTCCTCAATCAAAGTGCTGAATTCAGAGAGGGATGCAGCCGGCGTGCCCGCTTTTACTTTAGCTATAAACCCGGGAAGATCCATTGTCTTGTCCCGATAGACGAAGAATGTAAAATCCGATTCGAATACTTCTTCGACTTTCGTTCTATCTATATCAGGAGTCAAAAATCCAAGAAATTCAGGCAGAACAACTGACGCATTGTCGGCGCTCATCACAATTTCCCTTATCGATCCATCAGTGGGAACTTCTTCTTCTGATGGCGGTATAACAGACTTGATCTCGGAAAGGGATAAAGATTGAAGGGCGGGAGTCTCCATCTTGTCAGCCGCGAGAGTAAAGAAAGAGGCATGAATAAGGGCGGGAGTCGTCTCTTCTGTCTGGGTTTCTTCTGGCGGGGCGGGAGGAGTTATCTCCGGTTCCGGCGTCGCAACCGGTTCTATTATAGGCGTAACGAAAAGATTCTGGGTAAGCCGGTACCCTATTACACCAAGAGCGCCAAGCGCCGCGATAACAACCACGGCAACAATTATTCTTTCAACAGTCTTTCCTTTTTTCTTCGGAGCGGCGGATCCGGGAGTAAACGCCTTTTCTCCAACTCCAATGGACGCGGGAGAGAAAGCTTGAGCGGCAGGAGCGACTCCTCCCGTTTGTTTTATCGATTCGGAGTCCGACTTCATAGTACGGATTTCAAAAGCGGTCCCGGCAGGCGGAGGCGGAACGGGAGCTGAAGAAGGAATTCCCATAGGCATTCCACTCATTGAAGGAGCCGGTGACGGAGGCGGCGGAGTCGGCTGACTCATAGACGGTGAAGGCATGCCCGCCGACGAGGCGGGAGAAGCCGTCAAATTGACGGGTGAAGGAGCCGCCATTGGATTGGGAGCCGATACAGGCGCCGCAGAAGGCTGGGGTATAGCTCCCGGCGTTGGCGCCGAAGACGGAGACCAGCTCGACGGCTGCGGAGGTTGACTTCCAAAACTTGCTCCTTGAGGGTTAAAAGACGCTGGGGTCGCCCCCATTCCTGCGTCAGGCGTTGATCCAAATGCCGGTTTCATTTCTTCTGGTTGTCCATTCATAATGTTAATGATAACAAAAAAGGAAAGATAAAGATTGTGGATAAAGGCGATAGAGGCATATTATCTTTTTCCTCATTCTCGTCCCGCCAGCGCGGGACTTCCGAGGTTTCGGTCTTTTTATCCTTCGTAAACTCAGGAACCATGCTAAAAAGACCTCAAAATCCGGAAGAAGAAATATGTCTCTATCTAACAGGGGTTAAATGAAGAAATCGTTTCCGAGATGCCTTTGAAAGAAAAACGAACAACCGTTAAGCGAGAGCGGCATAAAGAAAGCACACCATCTTAACTCTCGGTATTTAATAAAGAAATATCGTAAAATACCTCCGAGATACTCTTGAAAAGAAAAATGAAGGGCTTTTGGTGAGGGTGGCCGAAAGAGACCTCACTGATCCGAAATATTTTTATTCGAACTCTCCTTTTTTGAAATAAAAGATTAATGCGTCCCGAATAGCCTGAATAATGAACGGCTTGCGTCCCCGAATTATTTCCGCGACATACTGCGTCACAGGATCAGTGTTGAGTTTAAAATATTCCATTACGTGGTTATGGAGGTCTTCTCCTTCTTTTAACTTCTTTTGATAGAACTCCGGCATCATAAGCCCGTGCGACCGCTGGGAAACGCATACATTATCCTTAGCTACCAGCGTTGCCCAACAAAATATCTCATATTTGTCATTTTCAAGCGGATGATAGCCGATCTCCACTCCCATACCGCAATCAGAACCTTTCGCGTTATTGATGGCGTACCGGGCGCGGTTTACGGAGCCGTTTTTTGTTTCATCGGAAGTCATTGGCTGTTCGGCTATGCCACTCTCGGCTTTGACAGCGATTATTTCGGCTTCCATACCCATATCTTCGATGACTTCTTTCAGATATCCGATCTTCTGTTCGGAAACGCTTCCGAATGCTATTTTCATTTTTTCCATATGACACAGTATTATTACTGAATTGTTCTCTGGAATCAAAAGCCTTTATTTCCGAATGCGTTTCTAGGCGCGTAAATAAAAAACGGCGAACTGTATTGAACGTACTGTGAGCCGTTTTTTATAAAACGCAAACAGGTTGCGCCGAAAATAAGGATTCGCCTTTATTCTTTCAATTGCTTCATCGACAAGCCTAGCTTGCCTTCTTCTACTTTGATCACTTTCGCGCGGACAAAATCACCGACATTCACCACGTCGGTAACATTCTTCACAAATCCTTCTTTTAATTCGGAAACGTGAATCATTCCGTCCTTGCCTCCACCCAAGTCGACAATAGCTCCGAAGTCGAGAACACGGATGATATTCCCTTCAACAACTTCGCCTACTTTGAATTCGCGAACAATGGATTTAATTTCATTCACTGCCGCTTCAAGAGAGTCTTTATTGTTAGAAGCGACAAATATCTCGCCGCTGTCTTCTATATTTATAGTAACTCCCGTCCGGGCAATGATGTCGTTGATTATCTTTCCTCCGGGGCCGATTACCTCGCCGATCCTCGCGGGATCAATGTTGAATGTAATGACCCGAGGAGCGAGCTCGGAGAGTTCCGACCGCGGTTCAGGGAGACCTGAAGTTATCACGCCCAATATTTCAAGACGGGCTTTCTTTGCTTGATTAAGGCCTTCAAGCAGAACCGAAGGCAAGACACCGTCAATTTTCACGTCCATTTGGATGGCATTTACGCCGTCTTTTG
>JAQTRD010000091.1 GCA_028711965.1 Candidatus Colwelliibacteriota bacterium
CCTGCGGTGTCGGCGACATAGGTAACGCCTGAACTGTAATGACGCTTTAATTTTCCTAACTCCTGTAAATAGCTATTAACCTCTGTCCTGTATTTATCGCCGAATAATTTCAAGGCATCTATTACCAGCGTAGTGATCTCTACCGAAATCGTCCTCTTTGGAGTCCTTCCATCCGCTGACAATCCTCTTGCCTGCAGGGCGCCTTGGGCATTGACATAGTCAAAGCCTCTTATCTGGACTACTGCGCCGTCTTCAAACTGGTATCCGGTCTCAACCAAACATTCCCTTCTCACCTGTGCAAGCAAATTCTCAGCGACGCTGCGGCCATTCTGTTGAGTAACGGCCTGCAGGCCTTCAAAGCCTAAATAGACAATCGGATTTAACTGCGCAGCGGCAGAGAAGCCGCTAAAGGTGGTTATATCGGTATGCGTGCTTAAAAATCTCTTGGTGGTGGTCTCGCGCGTGGCCTGATTGAATCTTCCTAACTGCGCATTCCAGCCCTCTCTGGCCAGATATTCCATGACTTTTGCCTGTGCAGTCCTGTAGGCCTGGGCCTTGGGCTGATCGCCTCTCTCTGCATAATATTGAGCCAGCCTTCCCAAGAGGGCTGCGAACACCGGTTGGTCTGAAACCCTGGCGACCAACACATTAGGATTGCTAAGCGGTAATACTGCGGGTATTGCTCCGGTAGTTTTACTTTGATACTGCATATATCCGCCCTGCCAGCCGGTAAGCTTTTCTCTACCCCAGCTTCTCTTGATTATTGGGAAGCCGACGCAGGCCTCAGCCATAGGGATAAATCTGGCGTCGCCCGTTGCGCGGTAATATTCAAATATTGCCAAACCAAGCATAGCCTCATCAACCGTAATAGCCATCTCCTCTGCCTTTGAGGACGGGCTATTGATATCGCGGGCATAGGCAAAGCCCAGGAACGGCGAATTAGGATTCTGTTTGATATATCTTTCGTAAACTCCGTTATAAACCTCAAACACCCCTCTGGCCTCATCAAATCTACCTGCGCGTATGGCGACCAGCGCCCTTAAGACATCTGTTCTTAAGAAGGCGAGATTATAATTAACGCCGTCTCCCTCATAGGCCTCGGTCAGGCCTGTCGGCGTCTCTGCCTGCTGCAATAACCAACGCTCTTCCTGGGTCAAGCCTCTGGCCTGATCAACACGCACAGTCTCAGGTGTAATATGGGTGACTCTCGCCCGGGAAACGTCTTGCGGCTGCGGGTAAGGAATGCTTGAGGTATAGCTTGCCGCGCCAAAGCCCATGGCCAGGCCGTTGGAATAACGCGGCACGTCAATAACTTCTCCGCCTGTTTTCTGGCCGATGACAAATTCAAATCCGGGCTGGCCATCCGGCCGTATGCCTGCGCCCAAGACCACAATGCCTTCGCGTCCGATAGGTATGCCTAATTCTGCCATCATGGAGCGGGCATTCAGGCTGCCGTCGGCGAAACCGGAAATCTCAAGGCTTACGTCGCGCGGCAGGGCAAATTCAATGCTGCCTCTTGCGCGATAGCTGCCGCCGGCCATAAACTCACCCTTAAGCATACCGGGTATCTCGCTGTCCAGGCCTAACGGTATGCTAAAAGGCGTCTGGCCGCGTATACCGGCCATAGCCCAGGAGTAACCGTTGAACTGGCTGTTATCCTGCTCAAGCCTCAAGAATACCTCGGCCTTCTGTTCAGGATTGTTAGGCGAGGTAAATTCAAGCCCTATCTGGCCAAAGGTCAATTTCTCCCTTATGCCATAGCCATACATGATGTCTTCGTCGGTATTGGTCTTCCAGTTGTGCTGAGTGAATGTGCCGGTGTCTTTTCTTTCGGTAGTCAGCAACCCGCCTCTTAAAACCAGGCGCACGCGGTTGGTTAATCTCAATTTTCCGGTTCCGGTTATGCCGTAGTTATCGCCGTTACCGGAAAGGTTATGCTCGTAATAACCTGCCCAGCCGCCTTCAAAAATCAGCTCATCGGTCTGGGGATCATAATAGCTATACGTGCCTTCATCAAAGAACATAATCACGTATTCACGCTCGTTCTTATATTGATCCGGCCCGACCTCATTAATCATATCGCGCTGGATTAACTGCGACATAAAGAGGTTCTGGCCAAAGCCCTGCTGGCCGTCGCCAAGCGGGCTGCGTATGCCTAAAGAGAGGAATTTAACGAACCTGCCGGGAGTAATCTGGAAGTTTCCGACCTGTGCGTCAATATGATGCTCATTGAATAAGACAGCCATATCCTGAATCATCACCGGGCCGTTCTCCTGCATGAGCCAGCCGGCTACCATATACATTAATGAATCCTTGATATCCTGGCTAGCCTTTGAGGCGGTAAACATCTGGCGTAACTGCGCAGGGGTAAAGATTAATTCGCTGAGGGCTACCGGCTGGGTCCTCAGATATAAAATAAAGCTGTCAACCCTGGTCCGGACGCTTGCTTTCTGGGCTTCGGTCCAAGGCTGTCCTTCGATAGCAGCGTAAAGCACTCTCTGGGCTGCGTCGGCGTTAGCAGCCAATGCCTGCTTTCTTAAGTCTTCAATGTTCTGGGCCTTTCTCTCGAGGTCGCGCTGCA
>JAQTRD010000092.1 GCA_028711965.1 Candidatus Colwelliibacteriota bacterium
TTTATCTATGAGCTTGAGCTCGGCGTCTTCACGTAACAGATCACGTAATTCCGGTTCTAAGGATACTGGTATAACGTTTTCACTATACGGCGCGCGGTTCGCTGCGTAATCCTTCAAAACCTTCCCAAGTTTATACACCCTGAGGCTTTTCGAAAAACCCCTTATTTTCGCGCTTAAAGAAAAACGAAAAATGTTCTTATCCGAGATACTTCCTTCATCCCACGCTCCGATCATGATAATAACCATATCCGGATCAAATTTATTACAATTGTTCTCCAGATGTGATAACACAGTAAATATATTCTCGTGAGGGCGACCTTTATTAAGCACGTGGAATTTAATTCCGGGATGACGCTGATTAAGAATATCCCCAAGTTGAGCAGGATATGAATTCTCACCGCCCAATGCGGTAGTAGAATTCCCCAGACACAAAATACGGTATTCGCTGTTTTTATAATCAACAAATCTGCCGCTGTGTTCCTGAAAAAAAAGAAACATCACCCCGCCCAGACGTAATCCCAGTTCAAGAAGAATTAAATAGATACATAGCTCACCGAAAAATCTGCCGGTTAACTTCTTTAACGCGGACAACCGTACATTCGGGCTGTAGTTACACATTCTCCTTCCATTTTGCGAAGTTTTAATAAAATACATATAAAAATGAGGTTAACGGGCTCGACTGACCGAGTAAAATTAAAATCGCGCACAACAGAACAATCAGAAAGAAAAAGATAAACCATCTTTTATGAGTTGCAATAAATTGCCATATTATTCTTTTGCTATGTCTCATTTCCAATCTCTAACTTTCTCCTGTAGATTTTCCCGCTTCGTGTCCGCGGTATCGCATTAACAAAATGTATCCTCCCGGGTAATTCATGTATCCGTAGATTCCGGAAGCAATATCCCCGTATCTTTTCCTCGGCACCGTCCAGTTTAACCCTGCGCTTAAGACAAACATGAACCTCCAATCCTTTCTCCGTTTTAACAGCCGCTACTTCTTCTATCAATGCGCATTTATTTAACTTATTTTCTATATCTAAAACAGATATCCATTTTCCTCCTGTTTTATACACCAAATTATCCCTCCCCTTCAGAAAAACATACCCCTGAGCATCCATAAAACCGATGTCATCGGATTTAAACCAGCCGTCTAACAGCCGTGATCGTGTTAAACTGTTATCATGCCAATAACCGGCAAATAATGACGGTCCTGCGTAAAAAAGCCGACCCCTGTTAAACTTTACCCCGAATCCTTTAACGGGCTTGCCGCAGGAATCCGCCTTTTGCCTGCCGGGGATATTCGAAATAAAAGAATGGCACATTTCCGAAGAGCCAAAACACTCTAACAACGCTGTCCTATATCTGGATTTCCACCGCAAAAAAATATCTTCATTAAGCTTCTCCCCGGAAGCAACAAACAGCCTTATGCTTTTAAAACACCCGCCGAGAGATTTCCCATGACGCAGCAAAAAATCATAAAAAGACGGAACGGCAAAAAATAAAGTGGGGCGCAACATAAGAATCTTACGGATAGAAAAAGCATTCGGTATGTTTCTTGAGAGTATGACACCGCATCCGGCATGGAAAGGGAAAAGAAAACTGTTCCCCAAACCAAAGCTTGTGTGCATTCTCGAACAAGAAAACACTATATCTCCACGGGTCATTTTTAATACTGTCCGGGGGAAGTTATCGACAAATAAATCTTTATATGTATGCACCACTCCTTTTGGCTTTCCCGTAGTCCCCGAAGTATATAAAATAACGGCGGGGTTGTTGTTGTCTACCCCATGAATCACCGTATATTCTGTTTTCCCTTTCAAGAGAGAAAAAAAATACTCCGGAGATTCATCATCGGCAATTTTTAATAACCTTTTATCCTTGAATTTATCAAAGATGCTTCCGGTAGCCAATATCCGTTCGGGACCGGTTTCGGACACGATAGAATCCCATTCATCTTTACTGATCTGGGGGTCGACAGGAATGGCAATTATCCCTAAACGCAAACAAGACAAAAAAACGACTACGAACTCGATAGAATCAAAAAAAATCAGCAAGAGAGTCTGTCCTTCTCCAATTTTCAGGTCTTTTAAAAAAGAACAGCATTTTAGAGTCAGCCTGTATAAATCCCTATATGTATAACGGCGGCCTTCAAAATAAACAGCCGGCAGGTTACAACTCATATTTCTATATATAAACTTATAAAAGATGGTATCCTCCTGTTTAACGCGCAAAAGTGAATGCGCAGATACTGTAAGCCCCGCCTTTTTAGCCATTTTAAACAAACAATCCTTTGGTTTGTAACGATTTGTTCTGTATATCAAATAATACCGCTCCTTATTTTTCGGAGTGGCATCATGGAGAGTAATCGTGTTCGCTCCAGCCATGAGCCCCAACAATTGACCTTTCGCTTTCACCAATTCCAGAGAACTCGTCGAAGGAATAAGCATGGCGGGATTCATAATTCTAAGAATCGCCATGAAATTAAGCGCGGTATCTATATATCCTGGAGGCTGGTCGGCATAATTTGACAAATCGTTGGGGATAAAAATAGAAGTAC
>JAQTRD010000093.1 GCA_028711965.1 Candidatus Colwelliibacteriota bacterium
CTTCTTCATTGGCTCAGAAGATTTCAAAGGCAATGGTATTAACGCGCGGTTTAAGCGTTGAATTACCACAAGGCTTAGGTATGGTTGATATTTGGGAGTGTTTAAATAAAGCAAACGTTATTCTTGTAAATGTCGCTCCCAGGGCTCCTCCTATAGAAGGCCATGCCGGAGCAAGAAGAAACGCTATATATATCATTGCCGCTTCTTTAGAGAATCTTACTTATTTTGATATTGCCAAGATATTGATTGAAGAAGCAATAGAATTAAGCGCCAAGCAGAGGGTTTTGGCGTTGAAACAGCCTTGGACCGAGGATATTGCCGCAGCCAGCCATGATACTGCCGCGGGTTTTGTTAAAGATACCATCGGCAGTTACTTCTATAGATTCGATATAAACACCAATATAGTTTCACTCTGGAAGATATTAGCAGAAAAGAATGCTCTTTCTGAATTATTCTCTGTGCGGTCAGGGCACAATAAAGATAGAGCGCAGCTTTTAAGGGAGCGCCTTGCCCAGGTTTTACGCCGGCCCGCGGTAAATAATACCTTTATTGCCGATAATTCAAGAGAATTGCTTCAAAGGGATGCATCTATTGACGCCGGGGAGCTTGGTAAGATTATAGCTTTCGTCTGGAAAAATACCAAAGAGATAGCCGTTAATTTTGACGAAGCTTATTTTGAAGGCGACCATATTGACATATTTTACAGGATAGGCGCTGAATTAATTATGGTAAGGATTGCCCCGGATTATTTTGTGGATTACCTTACAGATACAAGTAAGCTGCAGTCATTCTTTAGCAGAGGGCTTAGGGTAGACATCCTGCTGGACAGTCAGGAGGCCGATTATATTCTGGAAGATTTAAACTTATACGCAAACCATCCTGAACTGTACGGAATAGTTTATGCATTAAATTCCGAAAATCATCTTAAGGTTATGGAAGCGGTTGCTAAATTAGAAACAATGCTATCCGACGCAGAACTGAGTAAAGAAGCAAGGCGGCTTTTGACTGCGGCCTTAGGTATAGATGACTATAATGTCCAGATCAAGGTCCAGAGAATACTCAATAAAGTCAATAGTTCCAGGCCGTTAGGTTTTCCTTCGGCTCAGGTAACGCATATTGCCATGCTTGGCGAAGCGGTTTATCTGGATAAGATTATTCTCCCTGTCGGTTTTAATCCCTATGCTGATAAAGAAAAATTGGGCCGTTTTAAAGCGCGTTTAGCAGTAGCTACAAGTTGTTCTAAAGATATAAAGTATTATGATTTGGAAGTATTGCCCGCTACAGATACTTCAGTAAGGGTTAAGATGCTGAGGGGCAAGACTGTGGCTAAAGCCCAGAGAGGTTTCATACATTTGGCAATTCAGACATCTAATGATAAAGGTCTATCAAGGCATTATTCAGAAAACGAACATGCAAATACGATAATTTGCTGTCAACCAGATCTAAGGGGTAACAAAATCTATCAAGTCTGGCCGGCATACGCTGGTGTTTATGATGAAGAAGGAAGCGTCCGTTATGACAAAAAGGGAAGGGCGACCCCCGGGACATTTGCCGACGTTGAAAGATTATTGCCATATTTAAAGAAGCGGAGATATAACTATATCTATGTGATGGGAGTATATCAGCTGGATAGGCCGGAAAATATTAAGGGCCAGGTTGGGCCTGATGCATCCTTATTTTCACCTTTAAGGTTTACGGTAAGCCGCGAGTTGGGAGGGGAAGAAGGTTTGCGGAAGCTAATTGACAATGCCGGAAGATTAGGTATAGGGATTATTACGGACATTATCCCCCACGTTAACCAGAATTTCAATGAGCTTCCTGAGTGGGCATTTATTAAGGCGCGTTCTAACGGCAGAATCGAGCGTCGCCACGCTACAGACGGAAGCTTTAATCATGAAGACGGCTCGCCGGTGCAGTGGCATGATTCGGTAATGTTAAACTGGAGGGATTCGCGGGTACTTGAGGCTTATGCGGATTTAATGAAGCGGCTCGCTTCGATAGGAGTTAAGGGAGTAAGGATAGATGTAGCCCATAGGTTCGGGACGATGCTTCCTGTTGACAAGTCGTTAAAGAGCAAACAGAAATTATTTGGCCATATTACTTCGTGGGATCTTAATGAACGGAGAGGATACAAAGTAGTAAACCAGTGGCATGGACAAGAGGCTAATCCGTTGTTGGTTTATCTTGTTTCACGATTGAATAGCGAATATCCGGAATTTGTCTTTATCGGAGAAAATTATTCCAAGGACGAACAACTTATAAAATCGGGCATTATACCTACAGATGCGGGGACGCATGACGATTTGGAAGACGTAATTCTAAGAGGCAAGAGCACGCAGCGCGTATTAAATAGCCATTTTCGTTGGCTATTTTCCGACTTACCCAGAGGCGCACAGCTGGCGTCTGCCCTTGAGACGCACGATTACTATAGAGCTATGGATAGATGGCAGAGCTATGGACCGGAAAAAATCAGGGCAGCGGTTTGGGCGTGGCTTGCTACTACCCGCGGACCGGCCATTGTCTATAACCGG
>JAQTRD010000094.1 GCA_028711965.1 Candidatus Colwelliibacteriota bacterium
CTGTTTAAACACATACACTCTTTCCCTTTTTCCCCGGATGGTTTTCTCTGCGACTGCAAATTTTTTTCTTTCATCTTTACCGAACTCTTTCGGTAAATATCGATAATATTCAATATAAAAAAAAAACTTTTGCTCGGGAAATGATAGCCGAATGCATATTGTTTGTGATTGTCTGCCTTATATTCAAATATAAAATTATTTTTATTCCCCGGAGGTTCACATTCAAATTTCATTAGTCTCATCGCAACGTGTAGTCCTCAATCTCCCACATGAAACAAATTTGTGTAATTTCTCGTGCCCAAAAGACAGTTTTTGCAACGCCGGCTCAATCGTTAAAAGAAATATAACATCCGCTCGCTTATCATCATCGACTCCAGCTGCCTGCTGTCAAAAAACAAGGAACTCGCTGCTCACCTTTACAACATTAAATCTTAAAGGTTTAAGAAGAACCTGGGAAATTAACAAAGTCCTGCATTGAAAACATGCTGGAAGAATAGAATCTTTTATTGATCAAGGCATTTTGTTTAAATATTCATCGATTTCTTTTATTCTATCCGAAATCGCATTTTTTCGCTCTATTTTCTGGTTTTTCTGGTATAAATCCTTAGCTTTTAAAAAATTTTCTTTGGCTTGGGGTTCTTCCTTTAAATCATAATATGCCCTTCCCAGCTGAAAGTAAACCACCGCATAAAAAGTATCTCCAACACTAATTGCTTTTTCTAAATACTCTACCGCTTTCTGAGGTTGCTTCAGTGCAACATAGCTTGAACCTATCCCACAATAAGCCTCTTCCGCATCGGGTTTTAATTGTACAGCATTAGAATAATAGTTAATCGCATCTTCATATTGTCCGGTCATGTAACTTAAAATACCCATATCCTCGTGAGCCTCAAAACAATCCGGATTTAACATTAAGGCGTGCTCAAACTCAGATTTAGCTTCAGCATATTGCTTACTTAATAAAAAATTGAAGCCCCGTTTACAATAGGTAAAAGAATCTTCTGTTGAGTTTGCCAATTTTGCGGACTCCTCGATATTTTCACTGATTTTTTCAATCTCATCAGATAGAAAGTAAATAAACTTTTCCGATTCTCCTTCAAGGAGTAGCTTGACATATGCATCGGTTTTTTTGACAATTTCTCCTTTCGTCTTCTCTCCGGATTTGAGGATGATCGTTTCAGCAAAAACGAAATTGGACAGGATTAAAAAGATTATAATCAAAAACAAAACTATTTTTTTATTCATCTTATCACCCTCATTAATATATCACAATAGTTGTCAATTTCAATAAATTTTAAAATGTCCATACGCGCGTTGTAGCTCACAAAACATGTTTACCTCCTTCCGAAGCCGTTTCTCCGTACGACATAGCTTGAACCAAGTTCACCATAAACCCTTGCTTCATCGGATATTATTCAAAGACCTTTTTGAAACTCCGTACGGGATAATAAAAACAGAGAACGATGAATCTCTTGAACAAATATTCAAATTGTAATATCAACACAACCCACAATGCCTCAAGAATTATCCCTTTGTTCATTTTTGATTCGCCCGCTTTCCGCTCCTCGAAAACTATGGGGATTTCTTTGATGGTAAATCCTTTCCTGTAAACTCTATAGTTCATTTCTATTTGAAATGAATAACCATTTGATCTGATTTCATTGAGGTTTATAGAACATAAAACTTTTTTTTTGAAACATTTAAACCCTCCCGTGGCATCGGTTACAGGCAACCTCATAATCAATCTGACATACGCCGCGGCAATTTTACTCAGTAATAGCCTCCCTAAACCCCGATTTATCACACGCCCCGTGCGCGCGTATCGGGATCCCAGGACTAAATCACATTGTTGTATAGTCTCTAAAAATTGCGGTAAATATCGGGGATGATGAGAAAAATCCGAGTCCATTTCAAAAATATAGTCCGCGCCTCTTGTAAGCGCGTATTTAAAACCTTCGACGTAAGCGGTCCCCAAACCGCGTTTCCCTTTTCTGTGTAAAACATGAATTTCGCTATGCCTTGCGGCCAGTTCATCGGCAATAGTTCCGGTTCCATCGGGAGAATTATCGTCAATAATAAGAATCTCGGTCTCGTTATTGAACACGAGAATTTCCCGGATTAAATTTATAATATTATCTTTTTCGTTATATGTTGGAATAATAACAAGGGATTTCACGTTTTATTTGTCGAATGCCTCTTTTAAGATACTCTCAGCTATATTTTCGGCTAAAAGCTTATTGCAAAGAGGAGTGCCATGACCAAAGTCTACGGAAGACAGATCTACAAAATATTTCTTATAGCTGGCTTTCTTAAGCGCTTCTTTAAAAATTATTTCATTATCCACAAATATAACCCCTTCCTGTCCGGAAAATATCCTTTTCAACGGCTCAACGCTCCGCAAAGGATATTCCACGCATACAAGCTTTATGCGCCGTTTATCTAAAATAGCTTTAATCTTTATAAAGGTATCTTGCACCGCTGGTTGATAGTATTGCATCCGTAGTTCCTCCGCCT
>JAQTRD010000011.1 GCA_028711965.1 Candidatus Colwelliibacteriota bacterium
AAGCGCCAAGTCGCTAGAGACAGGCCGATACAAGCATTTTAAAAGTCTAGATAAAGAATATGAAGTATTAGGTGTAGCGAGGCATAGCGAGACTCTCGAAGAACTGGTTGTATACAAGGCTCTTTATGGCAAAGAAGACATATGGGTCCGTCCGTTGGAAAATTTTTTAGCCGAGGTTGAGACTTCTGACGGGAAGAGGCCAAGATTCGAATTTTCGGGAAAATCGTGATATAATGGGCGGAAGGCTGTTTTACAGCCTTTATTATGACGAAAAAACCTTTATTTGCGTTAATAGTATTTGCCTTTTTATTGTTCGCGGTAACCGCGCGGGCCTATGCTGCCTTTGATCTGAAAAAGGCCATTATTACTCCCGACAATCCTTTATATTTCATAAAGGAAATTACCCGTTCCGTGCAGCGGTCTCTTACGATTGAGGACATATCGAAAGTTGAGCTTGATTTGAATATTTCCGACTCGTTGGCGTCGGAAATAGTGGCGATTGCCGAGAAAGATCCGTCGAGGGTGAGTGAAGCGCTTGAAAACTATTCGGCGGACTTGGATGTGCTGAAGAAAGACTTATCCACGGTTCAGGCCGAAGGGAAAGAGCAGAGCGTTTTAAGAATCACGGAATTGATTGCCGACAGAATGTTTGCCCATGATCGTCTTCTTTCTCTGGTTGACGTCAAAAAACTTTCAACTGACGCCGATATATCGGCAGTAAGAGGCAAAGTGCTGGATATCCTTGTTTTTACGGCTGAAAATATTTCCGGCTGGGAGAAGTTCTCAATGGAACTCGAAAAGGCCTTCTCTGAAATATCATCAGTTGAAGAAGCCCTTGCGGCAATGGACCTCTTTACAAAATTAGAAGGGGCCTTCTTCGGATGTAATGACGGGTGCGTTGACCGAAAGGAATTTGCTTCTTCTCTTTACGAGGCGAAAAGAGTTCTCTTATTAAGAACTCGCGATTTTGCCGAAAAGATGAGTGATGAATCTATTGCTCTTTATTTTAAAAATATTCCCGAAGACTTGTCTAAGTTACGGATAGCCGTTGATCTCACTCGATTTTCCCTTGCTAGCGGCATCAAGCAACCGGAATCGGTATTGGCCGATTCAATCATTGCCGGAGAAAAAGCTCTCGCGCTGAAAGCCCTTTCTTTTACGCAGGATCTTGTCGGGGAAGAGCCGGTTTTAGTCGCTACAGAGGGAGATTTTTTCCAGTCATTCTTTCTTGCCCGATCGGCGTTTTTAGACGCGTTTAGTCTTTCCAGATCGACGAAAGAAAACTCTGATTAGAAGAGAAAGCCCCCGTTCAATTACGGGGGTTTTTGGTTGATTCGATTTTTTTCGTAAAGGACCTGACTGCTCGCACAAACCTTCTCCGCGTCTCTTTCGCGTCTTCTTCTGCCGCATGAACGGTAAATACCAGTATAGGCGTTTTTCCTGTTTCTTTTGAAAACCGGCTGTTCTTCTTCTTGAAGTTCATTGCTCCGTAATCGGAACTTTTAACCTGGATTCCAATAACGGCAGTTGAGCCATCGGACAATTCTTTTTCAATAAAGAAGTCGTATCCTTGCTTGTCTTCGCTGTCCGTTGCCGGCCTATAGGAAGAGACGGTTCCTTTCTCTTTCATTTCAGAGAGAATGGATTCGACACGATTTTCATTTAATCTGCCGCGGGCGCGAGCTACGCCTTCAACATTCTTATCATTCTTTTCATGGAGACGGGACAGTTTATCGGGTCCCATTTTTTTCACCTCCTTAATGTACTTACTACCAATCTATAATCGGCGAATGAATATGTCAATTTACTCCTAATTAAGCTAAAAGGCTTTCTCTGGTTTATCGAAAATAAAAAAGTTACAATAATCGGGCAAATGGAAAAATTAGTCATAAAAGGCGGAATACCGCTTAAGGGTTCCGTTCGCGTAAAAGGGGCTAAAAATGCCATTGGAAAAATGATGATGGCATCGCTCTTAACTGACGAGGAAGTTGTTTTAAAGAATGTGCCTCGCAACCAAGAAACCGAGATAGCGATTGAAATAGTGGAAAGCGTGGGAAGTGAAGTAAGGAGAGAGGGGGATTCGATAATAACCCGCGCGGAAAAAATAAGGAGCCAAAAAGTGGCGGCAATATCCCGAAAGAACCGCATTCCGATATTAGCGCTCGGCCCGCTTCTCGCGAGAGTCGGAGAAGGAGAAGTGCCGTTCAGCGGCGCTACGGCCCAGCCGAATTCCGCTATGGAAATGACGGCTGCCGTTTCCAAGGCGGGAGGGGATAAGATAGGCGCGAGGCCTGTCGATTTTCATATTGCGGCTCTCGAGAAACTGGGTGCCGAGATTGAGATAAAAGACGGATCAATGCTGGCTAAGACCAAAGGTCTTACCGGGGCGACGATAACGCTTCCTTACCCTTCTGTCGGAGCAACGGAGAACACGCTTTTGGCTTCCGTTTTAGCCAAGGGAAGAACGGTTATACAGGGAGCGGCAACGGAACCGGAAATAATTGATCTTGTGAAGATGCTCCAAAAGATGGGAGCGATAATTGAATTCGGCGCAAACAGGGAAATATTCATTGAAGGGGTGGATAAGCTGCATGGAGTGGAGCATACACTCATTCCGGACCGGATGGAGGCCGCTTCTTTTGCCATAATGGCTCTTGCTACGGGAGGAGATGTGTTTGTGGAAGGGGCGGTGCAGGAGCATCTAATCACTTTTCTTAATGTCGTTCGGAGAATAGGAGGCGAATATGAGGTGTCGGATGACGGAATAAGGTTCTTCCGTAACGGTCGCCTCAAGGCCGTTCATGTGGAGACCGACACCCATCCCGGATTTATGACCGATTGGCAGCAGCCGCTTACTGTTCTACTCACCCAAGCGAAAGGAAATTCCATAATTCACGAAACGGTTTATGAGAATCGATTTGGTTATACGGAAGATCTGGTAAAAATGGGGGCGGATATAGAAGTGCTTTCAAAATGTCTCGGAGACATTCCATGCCGTTTTCAGGGAAAGATGTACAATCACAGCGCAATAATTCACGGACCAACTCCTTTGCGCGGAAGGAAGCTTGAAATGAGGGATATCCGTGCCGGAATGGCTCATATTATTGCCGCCCTTATCTCGAACGGCAGCTCGGAAATAAGCGGAGTAGAGCATATCGACAGGGGATATGAAGACATAGACGGAAGAATAAGAACTCTCGGAGCGGATATTAAGAGAATAAGCGAAGACTAGACGCGCCTTTCCACAAGTAAGACCGAGAGCTATTTGGTATAATTCAGTTGCACAAATGCCTCGAAAGTCAAAAAAAGAAGACGATTATAATTCGACATTCCAAATGATGGCGGCGGTTTCTTTTCTTTTAGCTGTCGCCGGAACAAATTTCTTATTTATCAGTCCTGCCATAAACAAGCAGTCAGCGGTTGCCTCTTTTTCTTTTCCCGCGGGAGTATCGGCAAGCGATGTGAAGCCTTGTCCTGGAGGCGTTCTTGCGTCCAGCGCCGATGCCGCCGACAAATTGCCGCAGTGCGATTTTAAGTCCCATAAAGGAAACATTGTTTTTGGCCAGCCAGCCAGACTTTATTGGGATTGCATAAAAGCAGACGAATGTTCGATAACCGATATGGGAAAAGTGCCTGTTTCGCAAAAGACAGGCATCGAATTCATTCCCCGGAAAACGGCAATATACACGCTGACGTGTGGTAACGAGTTCGGGAGCCGCTCGTTTGACGCTCCGATAAGGGTTTTTGAGTTTACTATCGAGAAGACGCTCGAAGAGGGACTTGAATAAACAGAATGCCCCGGCATTTCTATAAGGGCGTTTTTTATTCTAAAATCAGAATATGGAAACAGTATTGGCGATTATTGGAGGCATCGCTCTGGGAGGAGTTGGAGTATTTCTTATCTGGCAAGCAATAGACAGGAAGAAGAAAGAGTCGGAGAAGCCGGCTGATTCGCTGATTCTTCTTCAAAATCAAATGACGGAAATTGTCCGGACTCTTGATTCGAAATTGGGAGAATTGCCTAAGATACTGCAATCTCAATTTGGAGAGAGCTCGCGCCTTATTCGTGAGATAACAGGGGAGCTTGTAAAAGTCGGCGAAGGACAAAAGCAGGTTGTCGGTCTCGCTGACCAGCTTAAAAGCCTTCAGGATATTTTAAAAAATCCGAAACAACGTGGAGTTCTTGGGGAATATTTTTTGGAGGAGACGCTGAAAAACGTGCTTGCCCCGGGTCTTTACGAGATGCAGTACAAATTTTCCGACGGCGAGATTGTCGATGCGGTTGTTTTTGTGAAAGACAAAATAATCCCGATAGATTCCAAGTTCTCGCTTGAAAATTATGAGAGGATACTCAATGAGAACGACAGCGCGGCTCGCGAGGAATTGGAAAAGAGATTTAAGATGGACTTGAAGAATCGGATAGATGAAACGGCGAAATACGTAAGGCCGGCCGAAGGGACAATGGACTTCGCTTTTATGTTCATTCCCTCGGAAGCTATCTACTACGATTTGCTGGTGAATAAAGTCGGAGCGGTCAAAGTGGCAACGCGCGATTTAATCGAATACGCTTTCAAGGAAAAAAGGGTCATTATCGTTTCTCCCACGAGTTTTCTCGCTTACCTTCAGACGGTTCTTCAAGGGCTTCGCGCCCTTCAAATTGAGGAATCGGCAAAAGAAATAAGAAAGAGAGTAGAGGAGTTAGGAAAGCATATCGGTATTTACGAGGATTATATGAAAAAGCTCGGGGGACATCTCGGAACGACCGTGGGGGCTTATAATACCGCCTATAAAGAGCTCCAGAAGATAGATAAGGACGTTCTTCGCATAAGCGGCGAATCGGCCGGAATTGAGGCAGCCAGCCTCGAAAAACCGGATATGGAAGATTAATCCGCCTCACCGGCGGATCAATTTACCGAAGAGATAGACTAATCCGCTTCGCTGTCGGGCCGATTTATTAAGGAAATTAATTGACAATATCTAAATATTGTGTTACAGTTAAAGCTGGATAATTTAAAAACAAATAAGATACCAAAGAAGAGGAGTGATCTGATTGATCAAATTTTTGAGGGCCATCTTTTTAATTATGAAGGTCGGGCCGGATATAGTTTTATACGACGACCTTACGGGTCTCCTTCGCCGCGAAGTGTTTCTGCATTTGGCAAAGAATATCTTAAAAAAGATATTCAAAAAGGGAGGCATAGCGTCGGTGGTCCTCATAGATCTTGATGACCTAAAACACGCTAACGACGTATACGGCCACGATGCGGGAGACAAGCTACTAAGAAAGATGGGGTTGCTAATCAAGAAGACTTGCCGCCAAGCGAGATCTCCCGGGAACGGTTTTACATACCGGGACGCGGATGTTTGCGCCAGATATGGCGGCGATGAATTTGTTATCCTTCTGCCGATGACTTCTCCGGATAAGGCTATGAGTCTTATAAAGAGAATTCGCGATGAGGCCGACAAAAATGAATTGCGCTTCAGCTTCGGAGTAGCAAGCGCATATCCCGGGATGCCTGTGGAAAGGGCTATTAAAATGGCCGATAAAGCAATGTACTGGGATAAGTACTCACGGAAAGGAGAATAGCGGTGACTTAGTCACCGCTTTTTTTTATATGCGGCGTTTTTATTTATGAGTTATTATTGACGCAATGCCGCTAACGAAGGAAAAAAAAAGAGCAATAGGGAGAGCCGCCCGGTTTTTCAGGAATGTTCCATTTGCGGATTCTGCCATTCTTTCGGGATCGTGCGCTATGGGAACTGCAAAAGAAAATTCCGATATCGACGTGTTCGTCTGCGCTCGGCCGCGCCACATATGGACAGCCCGTTTTTTTACCCTCCTCTTTGCCGATGCGGTGGGAATAAGAAATAAAGGAAAAAATCCGAAGGATAAGATTTGCCTAAGTCTTTTTATATCTCCCGGCTCATACCGCCTAAGCGGACCCGAGAGCGAATACGGGGAAAGGGTGTATTCTTCCGTTTGTCCCCTTTACGGAAAAGAGAGCGATTTGAACGTATTTTTCGAAGAAAATAAGGATCTTTTGCCGCCTGATTTTATGGAGAAGCGCGATTTTTGGTCGGATATGAAAAAGCCCTTTTTAATAGAATCTATTGAAAAGATATTAAACGGCGGATTTGGGGATAGAATAGAGTTAATTCTTCGCCGTATCCAGACCCATAGAATAGAGAGGTATTTGAGCGGCCTTAAAGAAGGAAAAATGTGGATAGTTCTTTCCGACAAGCGAGTGGAGACGCATTATAATGTGAAGTGAGGGATGTGGGAGATGTGGGAGGAACCGCCGGAGGCGGCTCCGTGGGAAATGTAGGAAGTGTGGGAAATAAAAAAGGGATAGTTGCAAAAAGACAGCCGAGTTTTATAGTATTGTTACCGGAAAGTCGCAAACAAAAAATATTTTAAAAATGAACATAAAACCATTATCCAATCATGTCTTCCTCGAAGCGCTGGGAGACGAGAAAATAACGAAGTCCGGCATAGTTATTCCGGATACGGCCGACAAGGAGCGTCCCGCGCAAGGGAAAGTGCTGGCTATCGGACCTGGCAAGAAGAATGAAAAAGGAGAGATAGTGCCAATGTCCGTTAAGGTCGGCGATACGGTGCTTTTCAGAAAGTACGGTCCGGACGAGATCGAGATGGACGGGAAGAAATATCTTGTGGGGAGCGAAGACGATATTTTAGCCATCATAGAGTAATAGAAAAAAATTCAATAAATAATAAATATGTCGAAACAAATCATTTTTAACGACGATGCCCGGAAGGCTCTAAAGGCCGGCATCGACAAACTGGCTGCCGCAGTCCGCGTTACTTTAGGTCCCCGCGGAAGAGCAGTGGTGATAGAGAAGGGATATGGCGCGCCGCAAGTCACTTTTGACGGCGTAACCGTTGCAAAGGAAATCGATCTCGAAGACAAGTACGAAAATCTAGGAGCGGAATTTTTGAAACAGGCCGCCGATAAGACGAACGATAATGTGGGAGACGGAACGACCACTTCGGTTGTGCTGGCTCATTCTTTAATAGAAGAAGGGGAAAAGGCGATTAGAGAAAAAGGGTTTAACGTCATTCAGCTTTCTGAAGCGCTCAAAGAACAGTCTGACTTTGTCATCAAGAATCTTGAATCTCAAAAGGAAGAAATCGCGAGCGATACGAAGAAAGTAGAGGAAGTTGCCACTCTTTCCGCTAAAGACGCTTCTGTCGGAAAGCTTATAGCGGAGGTGATGCAGAAAGTGGGTTCGGACGGAGTTGTCACAATTGAAGACTCGAATACCATCGGGAATTCGTTTGAAATAGTCGAAGGGATGCAGTTTGATCGCGGATACATTTCGCAATATATGGTTACCGACCCGGATAAGATGGAAGCGGTTCTAGATAACCCTTATATTCTCGTGACCGACCAGAAAATATCGGCTATCCAAGACCTTCTGCCGCTTCTTGAAAAGATCGTGGCTTCAGGGAAAAAGGAACTTCTTATAGTTGCGGATGATTTGGATGGAGAGGCTCTCACGACTCTTGTCGTAAACAAGCTTCGCGGAATATTTACCGTTATTGCCGTAAAGGCTCCCGGATTCGGCGACAGGAAAAAGGAAATGCTCGCGGATATCGCGACTTTAGCCGGAGCCGAAATGGTTTCCGAGGAAGTAGGCCGTCAGCTCAAGACTTCGGATGTTACCGTGTTGGGATCTGCCGACAAAGTGATTGTTACGAAAGATCATACGACTATCGTAAGCGGCAAAGGATCAAAGGAATCGATAAATGCCCGCGTCGCCCAGATAAAGGCGCAGATAGACAAGTCTGAGTCGGATTACGACAAGGACAAGCTTAAGGAAAGAATGGGCAAACTCTCCGGAGGAGTCGCTGTCATTAAAGTCGGGGCTCCGACCGAATCGGCTCAGAAGGAATTGAAGCAGCGCGTTGAAGACGCCGTTGCCGCCACTCGCGCCGCGATGGAAGAGGGAATAGTTCCCGGAGGGGGAATGGCCCTTTGGAATATTGCGGGACTTATCGAATCGAAGGAAGGAAGCGCCGCTTCCCAAGCTGCAAAGAATATTCTTGTGAAGGCTTTGCAGTCTCCCTTAAACTCGATTGTCGCCAATAGTGGAGAGTCTATCTCGGGAGTTGTCTCGAGAATAGAGAAGGAGGCCAAGGACAGAAAATGGTTCGGATTCAACGCTCTTACAAACGAGATATGCGATTTGAAAGAGGCCGGCATTATTGATCCGCTGAAAGTCACGAAGACCGCTTTCGCGAACGCAATCTCTGTTGCTGCGAATTACCTGACAATCGGCGCCGCTATAACCGAGGTGCCGAAGAAAGAAGAGCCCGCTCCGCATAATCACGGAGGGATGGATTACTAAATGTGGGAAATGCAGCTAAAAAGCCGCCCGGCAGAGGGCGGCTTTTTGATTGATGATTTATGGATATTTTACAAAAAAGGACAGTTGTTGTATGTTGGTCTAAAATTCTTTAACAGAGAGGAAATAATACAATGATAGGTATTAAAGAGCTTCTTCGTTTAGTTGCCGAAGAAAAACTTGTCGAAGGATTATGCGACCGCGAACTCACCGAGCCTGAAGGAGCCGGTTTCGATTTGAGACTGGCCGAGGTTTTCGACTTGGTCGGAGAGGGATTTTTAGGCGTGAAGAACAGACAAACGCCGGATACAGTATCCGTCGCGAAGTATGATCCGGAGAAGGTTAAAAACGACGTGGATGACTTTTTTGTTTTCAGACCGGGAGAGTATCATCTCGTGAAGACAATAGAGAAGGTCAATCTGCCGCTCGATCTTTTAGGACTTCTTTTCATTCGGACGACTTTGTTCCGATCCGGGTTGGTGCTGCTCGTCAGCTCTATCTCGCCGGGATACAAAGGAGAACTTACGTTCGGGATATGTAATCTCGGGAAAGAAAACGTCAATGTTTCCTTGGGCGCGCGGATAGTGAATATCACTTTCCAGGAAGTTATCGGAGGTGGAACCGGCTATCGGGGGCAGTGGCAAGGCGGAAGAGTTTCAACTCAAGGGGAAAAAGAAGAGCAGGTATAGAAATATTCGAATCACGGACTTATGTCCGTGATTTTTTTAAAGACTTTTAAGATATGTATTCTGTGTTGACAAACGGGAGGTATTGTTTATTGTAGGGGTAGAAATTTTAATAACTTCAGAAAGGAGATGATGTTAAATGCGCTTACCTTGGGATGACTTGTGGATGGCTTTTGCTGTTCTTTATTCCTCCCGGTCGTCTTGTCTGTATTACCACGTTGGAACGGTGATTAGCAGAGATAAACACATGCTATCCGGCGGATATAACGGCGCTGTTGCGGGTGACGAAAACTGTTGCGACGTTGGTTGCGCTAAGGAGAGAGACGGCAAACGGTTGCCTCCCGGATCGGCATTCTGTCGGGGAGCACATGCAGAAATGAATGCAATGAACTTCGCTAAGTGCGATCTTACCGGTGCCACCATCTATACTACAATAAGACCCTGTCTCGATTGCGCCAAGCAGATTATCCAGCAGGGCATCAAAAGAGTGATCTATCTTGAAGATTACGACGGCGACCAAATGGCGATTGATATTCTGCGGAAAAACGGAGTTCAGTTGATTCCCTTCAGCGACATTTCAGAAACCACATTTGGAGATTTTCGGGTGGCTTATGA
>JAQTRD010000012.1 GCA_028711965.1 Candidatus Colwelliibacteriota bacterium
CACTGGTATTAATAGACGCAACCGTTCCCGAGGCTCCATTACCGAAATTTATACCGCCAGTTCCGTGATAGAAGTTTATATAAGTAGCGTATGCTCCACTAGCAGCATCAAGATGAAGATTTCCATTAGTAGCCACTACCGAAGCATCATTAGTCACATTACCGTTTCCTCCAACCCTCAAATAGGCCCCCCATGTTGAGTTTGGACCAAACAAGGAATACCCATCTCCGTAAACATGAAGTTTACTGCTTGGAGTAGTCGTTCCAAGTCCTAGATTAGCCGGAAAGCTGTAGTTTCCTCCTCCGGTGTTAGCACCAAAGGCTCCCGAGGAAACATTGGCAGCGGAAGTCGTTCCTCCCTCTCCGCCTGTCGGATCTTGCCATATGGGAGCGGTAGCTCCCGCATTCATCGTAAGAACCTGTCCGGCTGTTCCTTTGGCAAGTCTCGTTCCAGTACCGGCAGTCCCTCCGTAAATAATGTCTCCGGCAGTCGTCATCGGAGAGAGGGCGTCGAAAGCAGCCGCTTTGGTCGCGGCTCCGGTACCTCCGTTCGCTATTGTGAGAGCGGTCGTGAGAGATAATGAAGTTGCGGAAGCCGCTCCAAGAGTGGGAGTTACAAGAGTCGGCGACGTGCTAAGGACAAACGATCCCGTTCCTGTCTCGTCGGAAACCACTCCGGCAAGTTCCGAAGAAGTCGTAGAAGCGAATACGGAAAGCTTGTTATTCGTCAACGCGAAAGTTCCGGTAGTGGTGGGAAGCGTGAGAGTCGGGGTTCCTGCGGCAGCTGGAGCGGTAATTATTGCCGTGCCGCTCGATGAGCCCTCAAGCTTTATCTGGGCGGGAAAAGTGTAGTTCCCTCCTCCGGTATTCGCTCCGAAAGTTCCAGAAGAAACGTTAGCAGCGGAAGTAGTTCCCGTTCCGGGACTTGTCCAAGTGAATCCGTTTTCCGTTCCGTTCACTGCAAGATAATATCCGGCCGTGCCGATGGCAAGCCTTGTCGCTGTTCCGCTCGCTCCGCCGTAGATCAAATCTCCAGCAGTCGTCATCGGATTCAATATGATTGTTTTTCTCTCGGTTGAAGGAGTAAAGAAAAGACTGCTTCCGTTGTATTCAATCGCTCCCGCAGAGGGAGTCGTGAGATTGGTCCCCGCGGTGAGTTTCAAGGGAGCTACCGTCACCGTCCCCGCCTTTATCTCAAGAGCAGCGGAAGGATCGCTTACTCCCACGCCAACATTCGTTCCTGATACGCTTATCGCTCCGTTTCCGGTTGGAGGGTTTTGGGAAGGGCCGGTGAAGGCAAGGGCAGGAGAAATGCCTACGACAAAAACAACCGCAAAGACAACAACAATAAACTTAATTCTCGGCTTCATTAAATCTAATTATACCATTTATTAAGTAAAATTAGTGTGGATAAGAAGAGATCCTTCGTTGATGATTAGAGCAACTGAATCATCAAATTAAAATTCGCCTCCACTAATTAGCAGAGACGAATTAGAAATTATCGTGAAGCTTACTTCACGATAATGTATCCCACCGCAGGCGAAGCAAGTCCGCCGCACAATTCACAGTAATAAGCGAACTTACCAGTATCTGTCGCTTGGAACTCAAATATCTTAGTCTCTCCAAGATTAGCTATCTGCTTCATCCCATAATCAGGAAGAACCATATCGTATTCCTTATCCTTCGCCGAAAAATTAATATGCACCGTATCTCCCTTATTAACTGTCACTTCTGACGGTGTAAATACTCCCCTGTCTGCAGATATATTAAATGTTCTCAATTTTGCCTCAACGCCGGGGGCCGCAGGAGCTACTGATACAGGAACGGCAACTTCCTCGTTTGAAGTAGTATCCCCGACTTCAAGCACCGCTGCGTCATCGGGAACTGGCTTCCTTGTTTCCGAGATAGGACCTTGATCTTCCGGTACCGGTTCTTTCTTATTCATATTCGGCAAGATACCGAAGAATAATATGGCGACGATTATAAGAACTGTTGCAATTACGATAATTAATATTCCCTTTTTGCCTCCAAGTATGTTCATTTCATTTAAATTGGTCTTTGGTTAATTATAACACCTACAGAACAGGCGTAGTGTGGATAACAATCAAGTATCCTAGTCTTCCGATTTCTCTCCTTTTCTTGCCTTCGGCGTCACCCAAAATCCAAGCTTGTACTTTCCGCCAAGCATCATTCTTGTCTGCGCTTCAATGCCCGCGCTCGTGGAAAAAACCAAAAGGCTTACGGGAACAAGAAGCCACTGCAGCATATGAGGCAAGTAATGCCTCGTCTTGAACCATTTCGGTTTCGGAGGAAGAAGGATGAGCGAAAGTATCACCGAAATTATGATTCCCGAAATGGCTATGTTCATTAAAAGACTTGTGAGTTGAGGAAGATTATAGGAAAGAACGGATACGTTAAATTTATCTCCTCCTAAGATAAGCGGGAGACGGCCCAACAAAAGAATTATCAAGGCATTCGTCGCCCATCCCCAATAGATATCCAAATGCTGCCACGTCCAATATATTTTCTGATTCAAAGGAATTTTTTTGTTTTTGATAAATCCTTCAAAAACATAAGGTATATTCTCGCATCCCCAAGCCCATCTTCTTTGCTGCTTGTAGATATTCTTCATCGTCTGCCAAAATGTCGGCGCAACATTCGCATCCATTGAAACCGGATAATTCAATGGGATGACTCTCCAGTCTCCGTCATAGTGCAAAAAACACTGCCAGAATATAAGCGAATCCTCCGATACATGGTCCGTCGTCCAAAAGCCGATATCTACAAGAGCCTTAAAAGGCATTGAGTGCGACGAGAAAGTGATGAGTTGTTCCGGCCGCACTTGGTTCATAATATTCCAAAAGGTCGTAGAGAAAGCCACAAGCCTTGAAAAAGGGTTAGCGTCGTAAATATTGTTCGTAAAAAAAGCGATAGGCTGATAGCTTGATCTGTCCGGATGTTCGGCCGTCAAAAAGGCGTGAGTCAGCCTCCCGAAATATTCGGGAAACACTTGGGTGTCGACATCAAAAGTCGAAACGATAATATTTTCATAAGGGATTCCCCTCTTGTCTATTATTTCTTCTTTCACCCTCTTTGCCGCCCAAGCTTCATTCGATCCCTTGCCGGCTATTTCTCCCGGCAGATCTTTCGGATGGATTGTCGCCAAGAAGCCGCAGAACTTTTCTCCGAACTCTTTTTGTATTTTCCAGAGCGTCTCGTTGTATTCATCCCCCGCCCTTTCCTCTCCGGAAAGTACAACTATGAGCCTGTCCAGCGGATAGTTTGTTTTTGTGAGAGACTCAAAGTTCTCTCGAACAACGGAATACGACTCCTTATACATCGGAAACACAAGAAGATGATAAATATTGTCGATGCTTCTGCCGTCGCGAGCGGGAAGATTCCTCGCTTCCTTAAACCAGTCATTCTTCATCGTCGCTTTCATTCTTACGTATCCCGAAATCAGATGAGTGGAAAAATACACCGCTTTAAGAAGCCAGTATATATCGAAGAGGATCACGAAAATGGCAGCCTGAACCGGCCAAAATATTGAAGATATAAAAATAAGGGCGATTGTCCCCCACGCAAGCGTTCCCGGAAGTATCTCAAAAAATCTCTTCATTAGAAGCAGCCCCACGGGGAGTCGAACCCCGGTTGCCAGGATGAAAACCTGGCGTCCTAACCGCTAGACGATAGGGCCTCTCGGGCTTAAAAATACCAGAAAAGCTGCATTTTTGTCTACTGTTATGAAATCCTGTTCGAATTTTTATATTGCCCTATCGCTTCCCTTAACGCCCTGACCGACAGGTCGGCGCAATGAAGTTTCACTGGAGGAATCTCACCGAGCGCGCTCTCGACATCTTTGAATTCTATTTTCATAGCTTCATCCAGAGTCTTTCCCTTAGCCATCTCCGTTATCATCGAAGTTGTCGATATGGCCGCAACGCAACCGAGAGTCTCGAATCCAATATCTTTGATTGCGTCTTCGCCCGATTCATTCTTGCCTACCTTTATATATATCTTCATTATGTCGCCGCATACGGGATTACCTACGCTGCCAACAGCGTCAACTCCTTCAATAGCGCCCATATTTTTAGGATTTTGAAAGTGATCGATTATCTCCTTTGAATACATAGTCATATTAAATTTCCAAACTCCAATTTCCAATTTCCAATAAATCGTAATATTTCATTATAATGATAATTTCACGTCACTAATTTTTTTATATCTTCCTTTATAGATCCGCTTATATTTCTCAGCCTATCAATTATTTCAGGAAGCACGCTCAAGAGTTCTTTTATATCTTTTTCTTCCGTGTAGCGTCCGATTGAAAATCTCACCGATCCGTGCGCGTCTATTTCGGAGAGGCCCATTGCCAGCAGTACATGACTCGGAGAAAGAGATTCGGAGGCGCAAGCCGATCCGGTCGAAACGAAAAAACCCTTATCGTTCAAAGCCATCATAACAGATTCTCCTTCAACTCCTTCAAATCTCACGTTAGCGATATTTGGCAAACTGTTTTCACGAGAACCATTCAAGAAAGAGCCATCAATAGAAGACAGTATCCCGTCCAAAAGATAGTTGCGTACAACCGCCATCCTCTCATTCTCCGCACGATAATTTTGAACCTGTTCAATAGCGGTGCCGATGCCCACTATGCCCGCCGTATTCAGAGTGCCCGCCCTTAAGCCATATTCCTGTCCGCCTCCCACAAGTAGCGGATGGATTAGCGTCCCTTTCTTTACAAGTAAAACGCCGACTCCTTTCGGCCCATAAATCTTGTGAGCTGACAGAGTCATTATATCCACATCAAGGTTCTTAACGTCACAATTGAGATAGTTAACAGCCTGAACAGCGTCTGTATGAAAAACAATCTTATTCTTTCTGGTTTTATTTAGCTCGGCTATCCTCTTCCCTATTTCTTCTATCGGCTGGATAACGCCCGTTTCATTATTGGCATACATTATGGAGATAAGAACCGTCTCCGGTCTTATAGATTGTAGAATCAGATCCGAATCTACCCTTCCGTTAGGCTGTACCGGTATAATTGTTAAATCTACTAGGCCTTCATCGGCAGCTTCTTTCGCCGGCTCCAAAACAGAACTATGTTCAACGGCACTTATTACAATGTGAGGCTTTTCGCCGGATACTTGAGTCTTCGTTGCAGATTTTATAACTGAATTGTTTCCTTCAGTCGCTCCGCTTGTGAAAATAATTTCTTCCGGATCGCAGTTAAGAAAATTAGCTACCCTGCTTCGCGCCAAACGCACGCCTTGAGCGGCGTCCTCTCCCGCCTTATGTATTGATGACGGATTGCCGTATACATCGGAAAAATAAGGCAGCATCTCGCTCATTACCTCGGAAGAGACAGGCGTTGTTGCCGCATAATCAAGATATACCTCTTTCATTGGATGAGTAACTTTTCCTAATGGTACCGCCGGTATAGCCACCGTCAAGAAACTATGATTTTAATGTTCTTATACTAAAAGTTCCATAACTTGGACGACTGTTTAGGTTGTGGAATTTTTATTGAGCTTTTTTGGATTCCCATTCAAGTTTTCATCTAGATTTTCAGCTAAATTAGCCTTAAACTTGGCTTTATGCGAATACTCGCCATTGAGACGAGCTGCGACGAAACAGCTATTGCCGTAGTGGAAGGCAAAGGAGGAATAAAAAAGCCTTCATTCGAAATACTGTCTTCCCTTATCTTTTCGCAAATTCCCTTCCATAAGGAATATGGCGGCGTTGTTCCGAATATAGCCAAAAGAGAACATATAAAGTCCCTTCCGCTACTACTCGAAAAAACTGCAAAAAAAATAGACCTTGCCTCGATCGATCAAATAGCCGTGACCGTAGGGCCAGGACTCGAGCCCGCCCTTTGGAGTGGAATCGAGTTCGCCCGCGAACTGTCAAAGAAAATGAAGAAGCCCTTGTTTGGCGCCAATCATCTCAAGGGGCACCTATACAGCTTTCTCTTAGACAATCCAGAAAAGAAAAAGATATTCCCCGCCATTGGGCTTATCGTAAGCGGCGGCCATACTATTCTTCTTTATATGAAGAGCCTCACGGAATATAAAAAAATCGGAGAGACGCGCGATGACGCGGCAGGTGAATCATTCGACAAGGCCGCTCGCCTCCTGGTATTCCCTTACCCGGGCGGACCGGAAATAGAAAAGGCGGCAAAAAAAGGAAATCCGGAAGCAATCGCTTTTCCAAGACCAATGATAAACCAGAAAAATTACGATTTCAGTTTCGCCGGACTCAAGACCGCCCTCCTTTATAATATAGCCGGCCAGAAAGCGGATTGGGATAAATTCAATAAAGGAAAAGCCATAAAACCGGAGAATGCCGACGACTTGGCGGCAAGCTTCCAATCGGCTGTTATCGATTGCCTCACAGGCAAAACAATGAGAGCCGCAAAGGACTTCAGCGCGCGTTCGGTAATCCTCTCCGGAGGCGTAGCAGCCAACAAAGCGTTAAGGGGTACCTTTCGCAAAAAGACTTCTGCCGCAAAAATAAATTTCTTCGCTCCCCAACAGAAATACAACACCGACAACGCCGCAATGATTGCCACCGCTTCATATATAGAAATAATGTCCGGTAAGAAAAGAAGAATTTCCGCAAACGGCAATTTAGGGATACATTAATTTCAAAGCTCTAATTTCCAATACCAAATCAAGATCAAAATCCAAAAAAATATAATCTGGAAGAGAGAACTTTCAATCTTGGAAGAGAAGTCATCTTTCTGGCAAAGAAAATAAAGATGGATATTGTAAATCAGTCGGTCGTTAACCAATTAGTCCGTTCCGCAACAAGCATAGGAGCCAACTACATGGAAGCCGATTGCGCCGAATCTAAAAAAGATTTCAAACATAAAATATCCATCTGCAAAAAAGAGTCAAAAGAAACCACTTATTGGTTAAGAGTATTAGAAACAGCGAATCCCGAGAAAAAAGAATTGTGCCACAGTCTACGCAAAGAGGCGCATGAGTTGACTTTGATATTCTCATCAATAGTCAACAAAATTTGAGCTTTAATCCTTGGATTTGATTAGATATTAGGTATTTGGATTTTGTCATTCAGACGTTTAATATGTGTATATGGACATCCGTTACGATCAATCTGGAGAAGACGCCATATATGCCAAATGGGAAAAGTCCGGATATTTCAATCCTGATAACCTCGAGAGAAAAGGAAAGCCGTTCACGATAATAATGCCTCCGCCGAATGCGAACGGGTCGCTGCATATCGGGCACGCTCTTTTTGTCACTCTGCAGGATATAATGATTCGTTACTACAGGATGAACGGGAGGAAAGCTCTCTGGCTCCCCGGCGCGGACCATGCCGGGTTCGAAACGCAAGTTGTTTATAACAAAAAGCTGGAGAAAGAAGGGCGATCATTTTGGGAAATACCCAAAGACAAGTTGTATGAGGAAATAAAGGAATTTACGCTTGCAAACAAACAATATATGGAAAGCCAGCTTCGAAAGCTTGGCGCAAGCTGCGACTGGTCAAGGGAAAAATTTACCCTTGATGACGATATAAGAGAAGTCGTTTACTCGACGTTTAAAAAATTATACGACGACGGGCTAATTTATCGGGCCGAACGGCCGGTCAATTGGTGTGCCAAACATCAGACAACTCTTTCTGATCTTGAAATCAAGTATGAAGAAAAGGTAGATAAGCTCTATTACGTCAAATATTCCCTTTCAAACGGAAACGGATTTATAGAAGTGGCGACTACAAGACCGGAAACCATCGCTGCCGATATTGCGATCGCCGTTCATCCAAAATCCAAATGGGCCGAATTTGTCGGAGCGAAAGCGCTTAATCCGCTCACGAAAAAAGAAATGCCAGTTATAACCGACGACGCGGTTGATCCGGATTTTGGCACCGGCGCCTTGAAAATCACTCCTTATCACGATTCTACCGACTTTGAAATATGGAGCCGGCATAAAAAAGAAATAGAATTAGAGCCTATATCAGTTATAGACAGATACGGGAAGATGGATCCTTCCGCTGGAGCACTATCCGGGCTCAAGGTAAAAGATGCCCGCGAAAAAGCGGCGGAGATTTTGAAAGATAGTTTTTCCCGAGAACCGGAAGATTACAATCATCAGGTTTCAGTGTGCTACAAGTGCGGGACAGTAATCGAACCGAGAGTAATGAAACAATGGTTCGTTAAAATGACAGATAAGCCCAATAAAGGCGGATCTTCATTAAGAGACCTTGCAGTAAGGGCTGTTAGATCGAAGAAGGTTCGGTTCGTATCCTCCCGCTTCGAGAAGGAATTTATGCGATGGATGGCTGATCTGCGCGACTGGAACATATCGCGTCAGATAGTTTGGGGAATAAAAATACCGGTCTGGTATTGCGACGGTCAAGATAACGATGTTTGCCGGTCAAAGGAAGGAATCATCGTAAGCGAATCAAAGCTGCAAAAATGTCCCTATTGCGGATCAGAAAACATTCGCGCCGAAAACGACGTGTTTGATACTTGGTTTTCGTCGGGACAGTGGCCTTTTGCGACATTAATGTCAAAATCAGGAGACTTTAAAAAATTCTATCCTACAGATGTTATGGAAACCGGATGGGATATTCTCTTCTTCTGGGTAGCCAGAATGATAATGTTTGGAATTTATCGCACCGGAAAAGTCCCATTTAAGACAGTCTATCTCCATGGGCTTGTAAGGGATAAGGATAGGCAAAAAATGTCCAAATCAAAGGGAAATGTGGTAAATCCGCTGGAAGTTGCCGAGGTTTATGGAACTGACGCCGTTCGTATGTCGCTTGTTATCGGATCAGCCGCCGGAAACGACCCAGTCATATCGGAAGACAAAATCCGCGGTTATAGAAATTTCACCACTAAAATATGGAATGCCGCGCGTTTTGTCCTTATGGACTACGCGGAGCCGTCCCGAAAACCGTCATTCACCGCTCGCGACAAGGCGGATCTGAAAGAAATGGAAAAAACGAAGAAAGATGTCGCTAAGCATATCGAAAAGTTGGACTTCAACCATGCCGCCGAGATTGCCTATCATTATTTTTGGCATAGCTTTGCCGATAAGGTAATCGAAGAATCTAAAGAGAGAATTAAATCGGATGATTTGAAAGACCCGTCTCGCCGAAAGTTCGCCGAGGCGGACGCTGAAGCGGCGAAAGAGAAGCTTATAATCATCCTCTCAGAGTGTTTAAAGATGCTTCATCCGTTTATGCCCTTTGTAACTGAATCAATCTGGCAAAATATGCCCAATAAAACGAAGAAAGGAAATATGCTTATGATCGAGCCATGGTAGGAATATATACTTTTCCGATCATCA
>JAQTRD010000013.1 GCA_028711965.1 Candidatus Colwelliibacteriota bacterium
ATTTATTTTTACCGGAAGCGAGATATATGGCGGACTGCAAAATGCATGGGACTTCGGTCCCCTCGGCGTCGAGTTGAAGAACAATATTAAGAATGCTTGGTGGAAGAGGTTTGTTTCCGGTCGCGGAGATATGGCGGGCATAGAAGCGGCGCTTCTTATGAACACAAGAGTTTGGGAAGCTTCGGGGCATATCAGTAATTTTTCCGACCCTTTAGTTGAGTGCGTTGAATGCCATCACCGCTTCAGATCAGATCAGTTGGAGAATGATAAATGTCCCGATTGCGGAGGAAAGTTTGCAGAAGCTAAGCAGTTTAACCTAATGCTCAAGACCCATCTTGGGGCTACCGATGAAAAGGCGAGCGAAGTCTATTTTCGTCCTGAAACGGCGCAGGGAATGTTTGTTAATTTCAAAAACATTATCGAGTCGACAAGGAAGAGGCTTCCCTTCGGAATAGCGCAAATCGGAAAAGCGTTTCGGAACGAAATCACTCCCGGAAACTATATTTTCCGTATGAGGGAGTTCGAGCAGATGGAAATAGAATATTTCATTCCCAAACCGGAGAGCGATGCCGATTGGGAAGAACATTTTGAAGACTGGCGGAAGGAGATGCACTCTTGGATGAGTTATCTCGGAATAAAGCCTGATGAAGTCCACGAACTTGATGTCCCCAAAGAGGACCTGGCGCACTATTCGAAAAAAACAATCGACTTTGAATACGACTTTCCGTTTGGCAGAAAAGAACTGTATGGATTGGCTTACCGCACGGACTTTGATTTAAGGAATCATGGTGAAAAATCGGGAGCGGATTTGAAATACAAGGATCCGGAAACGGGAGAGGAGTACTATCCGCACGTGATCGAGCCGACATTCGGCGTTGAACGTTCCGTTCTTGCCGCGATGTGCTCGGCATATACCGAAGAAGAGGCTCCTACCGCGGAAGAGGGCGAAACTGACATGCGTGTCGTTATGAAATTCCCCAAGTGGCTTTCGCCGGTAAAAGCAGCCGTTCTTCCTTTATCAAAAAAAGAAGAACTGTCTTCGGTCGCGAAAAAAATCGCCGACGATCTCCGTGGATCAATGACAACTGAATACGACGAGACGCAGAGCATCGGAAAGAGATACAGGAGACAGGACGAGATAGGCACGCCTTATTGCGTTACTGTTGATTTCGATTCTCTTACTGATAAGAAAGTGACTGTCAGAGACAGGGATACTATGAAACAGGACAGGGTGGAGATAAGCGGACTTAAGGAATATCTTGTAAAGAATCTTGCCGAGTAAAGCGATCAATTTGCCGAAGAGGCAAATTGACACCTTGACAATAATCGGTCTATATTATCGCCTATGTCGCGAACATCCCATAAAAAGACTGTTTTTAAAAACGGAATCAAATATATCTATATTCCCCAGCCGGAAAGCCTTGCGACTACGGTTTTAGTTCTCGTATCAACCGGATCGGAATACGAAACAAAAGATATCAACGGCATATCTCATTTTTTGGAACATCTTTGCTTTAAAGGAACGAAGAAGAGGCCGTCAAGCGACCTCATAGCCGGGGAACTCGACGCTTTGGGTGCGGAATATAATGCTTTTACCGGAAGCGAAATCACCGGTTATTACGCGAAAGCGGCCAATAAGAATTTCGAAAAAATATTGGACGTTGTAGCCGACCTGTACCTTAGTCCGATAGTGGACCAAAAAGAGATGGATAAGGAACGAGGAGTCATCATCGAGGAAATAAATATGTATGAGGATCTTCCGATGGAAAAAGTTCGCGAAAATTTCAGCGCTCTTCTTTATGGCGACCAGCCTGCCGGATGGTCTGTCGCGGGAAGAAAGGATGTAATTAAGAATCTAAATAGAGAAGACATACTTGATTACCGTAACAAGCATTATGTCGCTAAGAAGACAACTGTTGTCGTAGCGGGAGGAGTTGATGATCCCGAACGCCTTATTGAAGAAAAGTTTGCGTCAATCGGCGCGGGAGAAAGAATCGCCAAGGTGCCCACCAAAGAAGAGCAAGATGCTCCCCGGGTTCATATCCAATCAAAAGAAACCGATCAGACGCATCTTATAATCGGCGTGAGAGCCTTCGGTATACATGATCCGAGGAGGCATATTCTTATGGTTTTATCCGATATTCTTGGAGGTTCAATGTCTTCACGCTTGTTTAAAAAAGTGCGTGAGGAAATGGGTGCTGCGTATTATATCAGGAGTTCCGCCGATCTCGGATCGGATGCGGGGATGCTTACCATATCGACGGGAATAGATAAGAACAGGGTTGAAGAAATTATTGCGGCAATACTGGGAGAAATGAGAAAAATTTCTTCGGAAGAAGTTTCTGAAGCGGAGCTGAATAAGTCAAAAGAGCATATTTCTGGCAAACTGATACTGCAGCTTGAAACATCCGATGAAGTAGCCGGTTATTACGGAGGCGAAGAGGCGGTTTCCGGAAAAACTCATTCTCCCGAAGAAGTGTTGGAAAACATCAAAAGAGTTAAGGCATCTGACATAAAGACGCTCGCCGAAGAATTGATGAGGAACGAAAAGCTGAATATGGCCGTTATCGGTCAGATAGGAAGTGAAGAAGGAGAGGGAATAAAGAAGATATTCCGTCTTTAGCATTTGAAACGCCCCTTTCCGTCATTCCGACGGAAGCCGAAGCCGCCTTATTGGCGGAGTTGTTTCACGTTTCCCGCGGAGCCGTTGGCTCCTCCAACATACCCCATAAGCGAAGCGATCAAGTATCTCGTACTAAGATTTATCATTTGGTTATTGGGATTTTCTGATATATCATATCAATATAAATGGCCAAAATGGAGTTAGAAGTGAGCTGGAACACCCTTTGGAGGATTTTTGCTGTCTTGATATTCACAACTGCGGCTTTTTTTGCGCGGGACGCCATTGTCGCGCTGTTTCTTGCTATTATCATATCTTCGGCGCTCGACGGACCAGTGGCTTTCTTGAATAAAAAGTTTAAGATTCCGCGAATCTTGGGGACTGCTTCGATTTTTGCCGTTACTCTTGCCTTCATAGCCTTAGTCCTCTACATAATAGTTCCGGTCGTATCCCTTGAAATATCGTCGTTGGCGATTCTTCTGTCCGGCACTACGGCCGGATCCATATTCAGTGACATTTCGTCGGTAGTGAATACCGGCGTAAGCCAGTTCTCTTTGAATACCATAAGTCAGTTTGCAGAGACGGTCTTTAACGGCGCCTCTCCTGTTTTTGCGACAATTGGCAATATAATCGGAGGGATTGCTTTCGGCTTTTCCGTTCTCGTGATCTCCTTCTACCTTACTCTCACGAATGACGGAGTTGGAAGATTTCTCCGGGCTGTTCTTCCGGAAAAATATGAAAACACCATCATCGCGCTTTTTTATAAATCCAAAGTCAAAGTTGCGAGGTGGCTTCAGGCCCAGCTGCTTCTCTCGATTGTCGTCGGCGTTCTTGTCTCCGGCGGACTTTGGTTCTTAGGAGTGAAGTACAGCTTAGTTATTGGTCTTCTTGCCGCTCTCTTTGAGATAATGCCGATTGTGGGACCCATATTTTCGGGAACAGTGGGAACACTCATTGCGCTCTCCGATTCATTCACCTTGGGAATATACACAATGATTCTTTTTGTGGCTATCCAACAGCTTGAAAACCACATCCTTGTCCCTCTGTTTATGAAAAAAGTCGTTGATATCCATCCTGTTGTCGCGCTTTTTAGTCTGCTTGCGGGATATCAGATTCTGGGCATTGTGGGGATGATTATATCCGTTCCGATAGCTGTTGTTGTCCAGACAGTAATTGAGGCAAGAATAGAGAGAAGGAAGCTTAATGGCGGCACTGTCAAAAAATATGAATCCGAAAAATAAAAAACCTGCAAAAAAAACAGCGGGAAAGAAAAAGTTTTTCATAACGACAGCCATACCATATGCCAACGCGGCTCCTCATATCGGGCACGCGCTTGAAGTCATCCAGGCGGACGTGATTGCGAGACGGGCGCGACAGGAAGGAAAAAAGGTCTTTTTTCTCACGGGGACCGACGAACACGGAGACAAAGTAAGCAGGATGGCGATGCAATCCGGCGTTGCCGCGAAGGTTTTTGTTAATGAAATATCCAAGAAATTCAAAGAGTTTAAGAAGACGCTTGGAATATCTTATGACGATTTTATAAGGACAACCGACAAGAAGAAGCATTGGCCGGGAGCTTATAAGCTGTTTAGCGAGCTTCAAAAGAAGGGAGATATATACGAAAAAGAGTACGAGGGATTATACTGCGTCGGTTGCGAGAAGTTCATAACCGAGAAAGATTTAGAAGACGGGGAGTGTCCCTTGCATAAAAAGACGCCCGAGAAAGTATCGGAGAAGAATCTTTTCTTCCGGCTTTCCAGATATGAGTCAAAGATAAGGTCGGCTATAAACTCGGGGAAGGTAAAAATTTTACCCGAGGAGAGAAAAAACGAAGTGTTAGCCTTTTTGGATGAAGGGCTGGAAGACGTGAGTTTTACCCGTTCAAGAAAGAATGTTCCTTGGGGGATTCCGGTTAAAGGAACTGATCAGGTAATGTATGTCTGGTGCGACGGCCTCGCGAACTATATCTCGGCTATCGGATACGGACGGGACAAGAAGATGTTTGAAAAGTGGTGGCCGGCCGACGTGCAGCTTGTCGGCAAGGATATTTTCAGGTTCCATGGCGTATACTGGCTCGCTATGCTTATGTCAGCCGGACTGCCTCTGCCTAAGAAACTTTTTATTCACGGGTTTATAACGGTTAACGGGCAAAAAATGTCCAAAACGATCGGCAATGTTATAAAGCCGGATGAGGCTGTTTCGAAATACGGACGGGATCCTCTCCGGTACTACTTTCTGCGAGAGATACCTTCTGACGGAGACGGGGACTTCAGCTTTGAAAAACTGGCTACGCGGTATAACGATGATCTGGCTAAGGGCTTGGGAAACTTCGCTTCACGCATTCTCAATATGGTGGACGGGATGGTTTTTCCCGATAAGCTGACAGTATCGAAAGAAGTAAGGGAAGAAATAAAGAGGGCGAGAGCCAGAGTCCAAAAACATTTTGACGAATTTCGTCTCAATGACGCTCTTGCCGCAATATTCGATCTCATTAAATTCGGCGATACCTATATTAATAGGACAAAACCATGGGAAAATAAGAACACGAAGACAATATCCGATTTGGTTGCGATGTTGCGTGATGTCGTTTTTCTCATTGAGCCGTTTATGCCGGAAACTTCAAAAAAGATATTGTCTTCACTTCCGGTAAAGAACGGAAAATTAAGACCAAAAAAAATAAAACCGCTTTTTCCAAGAATATGATCAATTTTTTTAAAAATTCCAAATTTTGGAAATTTATTGGAAATTGGTCCGCCTCTTCGGCGGATCAATCTGCCGATGAGGCAGATTGGAAATTGGAATTTGGAAATTATGATGATGGGTTCACGATCGCTGAGCTTGCGATAGTCGTCGCTATTATTGCGGCGCTGACCGGAGCAGTTCTCATTATATTGAATCCTGTTGAGTATATCGGACAAGGGAGAGATACTAAAAGAATTGGCGATATGGATGAATTAAATACTGCCGTGGGTCTTTATGCATCGGTTGTAAGGGGTTCTAAAGGAACGGCCAATAAGGTTTATATATCCATTCCTGACTCAAACGTCGATTGTTCCGGAATAAACGGCTTGCCGGCTTTGAATATTGGATGGTCTTATTCTTGTGTTACGGAAGAAAATTATAAAGAGACTGGCGGATCAGGATGGCTTCCTGTGAATCTTAATGCGCTTCCCGGAGGGTCAACGGTACAGCCCCTTCCGGTTGACCCGGAGAACGATGCCGCGCTCGGATACTATGCGTATATGGTATCCGCGAGCGGCTATAAATTAATGGCCCCGATATCATCCGCAAAGTTTGGAAGCAAGGCCCAAACGGACGGAGGCGTTTCTTCCGGATGGTACGAAGTCGGATCTGACTTGAGTATAAGCGCCTTTTAATATCCAAGGATGAAACCTTTTATTGTTGATTCTCATACCCATATCCAGTTCTCCGCTTATGACGAAGACAGGAAAGAAGTTTTAGATAGAGCTCTCGAACAGAATATTTGGACAATAAATTCCGGTTCTAATTCCGTGAATTCCGAGGCAGCTGTGAAGCTGGCGGAAAGTTATGAGGCTGGTGTTTATGCAACCGTCGGCATTCATCCATCCCATGCCGCCCCACTTCGCCAAGGCTTCGCGGGGCAAGGCGATGAGATTAATGAGGATTCAGGATCTGAATCATTTAATAAAGAGAAGATGACGAGGTTGGCTGCTTCAAAAAAAGTCGTGGCGATTGGGGAATGCGGTCTTGAATATTTTCGCGAATACGACGCGAAGTCGCAGAAAGAGCTCTTTACGGAACATATTAACTTTGCGTATGAGGTAAAGAAGCCGCTTGTAATCCACTGTCGGGAGGCTTACGCAGACACTTATGACATTCTTCTGGCGAATAAAGATATCTTAAGCGAGCGCGGCGGACTTATGCACTTTTTTTCGGGATCAGTCGAAGATATGGCTAAATTTTTAGACCTTGGCTTTTATTTCTCCTTTGGCGGAGCAATAACCTTCCCGAGCAAAGTGCCTGCGTCTCAATCCCTCGAGCCGGGAAGGACTAATTTCGAAAGGCTATTAAGAGCTCTGCCTATGGACCGGATATTACTTGAAACGGACGCGCCATATGTGGCACCGCAGCCATATCGAGGGAAAAGAAACGAACCGGCATACATAGTCGAAGTTGCGAGGAAGGTGGCTGAAATGAAAGGAATTACTATGGAAGAAGCGGCAAGCGCCACAACCGACAATGCTCTTCGTCTCTTCGCGATAGAGGCCTGACTTCTCCTTGATGCTTTCGGCGTTTTTTCGTTGTCTTTTGCGTGGTAGAGGATATCCGCTTATTTTTGCAATAAGCCTTTAAACAGACTAAAATTCGGGATAAAGATGAAGAAAAAGACTTCTGTTAAAAAACCCGTTAAAAAAATTCCGAAGGAATATAACTTTAAGGCTGTTGAAAAAAAGTGGACGGCTTATTGGCTGAAAAAGAAGGTCTACGAACCCGATATCGCGAAAACCAAGAAGCCCTTTTATAACCTAATGATGTTTCCATACCCTTCCGCCGAGGGTCTTCATGTTGGCAATATGTACGCTTTTACCGGAAGCGATATATTCGGAAGATTTACAAGAATGCAGGGGAATGACGTCTTGGAGCCGATAGGCCTCGATGGCTTTGGGATCCATTCTGAAAATTATGCGATGAAGAAAGGCGTTCATCCTATGAGACAGGCAAAAGTAGCCGAAAAGAATTTTTACAAGCAGCTTCATATGATAGGCAACGGATTTGCCTGGGATCATCATTTGGAGACTTACGATCCCGAATATTACAAATGGACCCAATGGCTTTTCACCCAGATGTTCAACGCAGGTCTCGCTTACCGCAAGAAGGCGCCTGTTAATTGGTGTCCTTCATGCAAAACGGTGCTTGCCGACGAACAGGTAATAGCGGGCAGATGCGAAAGATGTGACAGCGAAGTATCGAAAAAGGAACTTGAACAGTGGTTCTTCAGAATAACTAAATACGCTCCCAAGCTTTTAAAGAATCTGGATAAAATTGATTGGTCTGATAAGGTGAAAATTGCCCAGAGAAATTGGATAGGAAAATCGGAAGGAGTTCTTATTCCGTTTGAAGTAGATGGACCCTCTCTTTCCGTTCCTGTTCAGACAGAAGTGTTTACCACAAGGCCGGATACGATAATGGGCGTTACTTTTGTGGTAGTGGCGCCGGAGAGTGAAATTATTGAAAAGTTGAAATCGGCGATAACAAATTGGAAGGAAGTTGAAGAATATGTTTGGAAATCAAAGAATAAGCCGGAAGCCGAGAGAATGGCGGAGGATAAGGAGAAAACAGGGGTAGAGCTTAAGGGAATAAAGGCGATAAATCCGGCAAACGGGATGGAGGTTCCTGTTTGGGTGGCGGACTATGTGCTCGCCGGATACGGTACAGGCGTCGTTATGGGAGTTCCCGCTTATGACGCGCGCGATCTTGCTTTCGCTCAGGCATTCGGCCTTAGAGTAGTGCAGTCTCCTCTTGTTCCGAGAGAAAACATTATAAAAAGAATTAAAGGAAAAACAGCCGTAAAATACCGTCTCCGCGATTGGCTTATTTCTCGGCAAAGATATTGGGGTCCTCCGATTCCTCTTATTTATTGCAGGCATTGCGCGGAGAAAATTAACAAAGCGAAAGGAAAAGAAAGACAAAAGTATTCGTTGGGCGAACTGCAAAATCCCGGCTGGTTTGCGGTAAATGAAAAGAACCTTCCAGTAGTTCTGCCGTTTGTAAAAGAGTTCAGGCCGACCGGAACGGGGGACTCTCCTTTATCGGCCGTTCCTTCGTTCTATAAGACTAAATGCTCCAATTGCGGACGGGATGCCAAAAGGGAAACGGATGTCTCCGATACGTTCCTTGATTCTTCCTGGTATTTCTTGCGCTATCCATCCTTTAATAACCGACGGAACGCTTTTGATAAAAAAACGACCAAAAAATGGCTGCCTGTCGATATGTATCTTGGCGGCGCCGAACACTCGGTTCTTCATCTTCTTTATTCGCGATTTGTGACGATGGCTCTTAAAGATATGGGTCATATAGATTTCGACGAGCCTTTTTCTAAATTCAGGGCTCATGGGTTGATTATTCGGGACGGGACAAAGATGTCCAAATCAAAAGGCAATGTTGTAAATCCGGACGATTACATTAAACGCTTCGGAGCGGATGCCCTTCGGATGCATCTGATGTTTTTGGGACCGCTTGAAGACGGGGGAGACTTCCGCGATGCCGGAATGGTTGGAGTTACAAGATTTTTAGGAAGACTTTGGTCTTTCTCAACCGGAAGGATATTCAAAGGGAAAGAACTTTCGCTGTGGATGAACGGGACGATAAAGAAAATAACGGAGGATATTCCGGCATTAAAATACAATACGGCTATCGCGGAACTTATGATTGCGCTTAATAATTTTACCGA
>JAQTRD010000014.1 GCA_028711965.1 Candidatus Colwelliibacteriota bacterium
CTCCTCTCGGAATTTTCGCCCCAAGATCAATGTACTTTTTTGGATTTTTCAAGAAATCGACAACCTCAATCAGCTCTTGCTTCGCTTCTTTAAGTCCTGCAACATCCTTGAATGTGACTTTCTCTTTGAAGTTAGTGAATAGGTGGACGTTTGCCTTGCCAAATAGCATTGCTTGATTTGTCCCCGCGGCGAATTTCCGCAGGATAAATATCGAGACAATAACTATCGCAAGAAGGGGAATAAGTGTCGGAAGGACTACGCCAAGCAGAGCGTCCTTGAAAGACGTGTCTACGATTTCAAAGGACACCATTCTCGTTTTTGTCGGATCGATTCCGTAGTTTGAAAGGGATTCAAGTATTCCGGCTCCCGGCTCTTTTTTGACGGTTGCCTCCGATCCGTCTTTAAAGGTGGCGGTAATATCTTCTCCCGCGAGAGTCATCTTTACGACTTCTTCGGAGGCTATTTTATCAGCCAGTTCGTTCAGTGTTATGTTTTCTGGTCGCTGGGAAACAGAAATTATCCCGGCGAAAAAGAATGCCACCACAAAGAGCGTCAGAACGATCCATGTGAATTTTTGGACCAGTTTTAATAATGAACTTTTCTTATTTTTTTGTTTTTTCATCAAGCTTGTTTGATTATATGTAATCTGTCTGAAAAATCCACCTGAAATTCGTTTTTGGCGCCTTTTACGAAAATCCGCCACACAGGCGGATTCTCTCTATCGTTTCTAACTTGCCTTTATTTTGCGAGCTTTAATATTATCCTTCTTTCTTCCGGCTTTATGGCGTCTATGCCGAAATCATATTGTCCGTCAATGGCGAGCTTAGTTCTCATTTCTTCGGGAGAGCCGAACTCGGATATATGTATTAATCCGACTATGTCGTCTGTCAGCTTAATAAAGGCGCCGAACGGGTTGAACTTATAAACGGTTCCTTTTACCACGTCTCCGACTTTATATTGCTTTTCCACGTCTTTCCACGGATCAGGTTGGAGAGCTTTGAGGGAGAGGGATATTTTATTGTCCTTTATATCCACTACTTGTGCCTTTACCATATCGCCGACCGATACTATCTCTTTGGGAGAATCAATAAGCTTATGTCCCAACTCGGAGATGTGAATAAGTCCTTCAACTTCCGGATTATCGGCAAAACGGATAAAGGCGCCGAAATTGGCGAGGCCGGAGATAATACCCGTTACGATGTCACCAATTTTGTATTGTCCAATCAGATCTTTTACGCTCTGGCTCATTATCTCTTTTTCGGAAACGATAAGCTTGTTGGTTCGGGGATTAATGCTTAATACCTTTACCTCGATTTCCTGGCCGACGAGCTTGTTTAATTCCTCTATTGTCTGTTCTCTGGTCTGTTCGGCTGAACGGGGATAATGCTCGACTGACAGTTGGGAGATCGGTAAAAATCCTCTCAAGTCAAAGAGTTCCACTAATAATCCTCCCGAATTGGCGCCGATAGTCTTAACCTTAACGGGCTCATCCTTTTCTTGTATTTCTTTCACGGATTGCCATGCCTTTTGCTTGTCGGCTTCCGTAAGGGATAATTCCACAAAGCCCTTGTCGTTTTCCGGATCAACGATCTTCGCGCCTATAGTTTCTCCCACGGCAAGGCTCTTGATTACCTCCCGTCCATTGAGGAGTTCTCGTCCGTAGACGATTCCCGTTCCCACTCGAGGAACCTCAAAATATGCCTTTTTAGGCGTTTTCTCGATAAGCTTTACTTCGATTATCTCGCCTTTTTTCAAGACAGGGAACATATCGGGGCGCGTTTTTATGAGTTGAGCTAGATTTTCCATTTTATTTTTTTGAAAACGGCTCATCATAACCTGTAACTTTATTGAAAATCAAGGGTTTTTCTGCTAGATTAGCGTTGATGATAATCAACTGGTACGGAAACGGATGCTATAAAGTACAAGCATCCGGATTTGACATCGTAGTCGATCCGGACTCTTCACAGAGCGGGTCCCGTCTTAAAGGCAACCTTATATTGAAGACATCCTCTCCTTTTCCCATAATAGAAAAGGAAAACGAGATTGCGGGTCCGGGTGAATACGAGATATCGGGAGCGGTGGTTAGGGGATCTGTTGCTCCCGGAAGTTCCCGTGAAAAAATCAAAACCGTATATCGGGTAGTTGCTGACGGGATACGGCTTGGCTTTCTTGGAGACATCTCTTCCGATCTCGACGAAAAGGCTCTCGACTCTCTGGGGGAGGTGGATATACTTTTTGTTCCATCAAATCCTCACGGAGCAAAGCTTGCTAAAACTGTCGAACCAAAAATAGTAGTCCCCGGATGGGGAGATCCGAAAAAAGTGGCTCTTGACATGGGCGCTAAGACGGACGCTCAAGAGAAGCTTGTCGTGAAGAAGAAAGATATGGATGAAGTCGAGGGAATGAGCGTAGTCATCTTAAAGAGTTAATAATGAAGAAAGAAAACAACAAAGAAAAAAATAACATTCCCGTTGCCGCAGTGGAGTCTGTCAAGGATAGAGAAATAACGGATGAACTCCGCGAGTCTTTTTTGGACTATGCAATGTCGGTTATTGTCGATCGCGCCCTTCCGGATGTGAGGGACGGATTAAAGCCGGTTCAGAGAAGGATCCTTTGGGCGATGTGGGACACAGGACTCACGTCCGCCTCAAAGACGAGGAAATCGGCAACTGTCGTCGGAGAAGTGCTCGGCAAATATCATCCTCACGGAGACGTGGCTGTCTATGACACTATGGTCCGATTGGCTCAAGACTTTTCTGTTCGTTATCCGCTGATCATCGGACAAGGAAACTTTGGCTCGATCGACGGCGACGGAGCGGCGGCGATGAGGTATACGGAAGCAAAGATGTCGAAGATTGCCGAGGAACTGCTTCTCGACATCGAAAAAAAGACCGTGGATTTTATGCCGAACTATGACGGAACGCATAACGAGCCGATGGTATTGCCGTCGAAGGCTCCCAATCTGCTCCTGAACGGAGCCGTTGGTATTGCCGTGGGTATGGCAACCAATATTCCTCCGCATAATTTGTCGGAAGTCCTGGATGCGTCAGTCCATCTTATAGACAATCCTGACGCTTCTACGACCGATCTTATGAACTTTGTTAAAGGCCCCGACTTCCCGACGGGCGGCATCATATACGACAAAAATGCCATCGTCGAAGCCTATTCTTCCGGAAAGGGAAAGGTGACTATGCGCGGAGTAGCCGAAGTGGATGACAAGCAGATTGTGATAACAGAGATACCTTATCAGGTTAATAAAGCGGAGCTGATTATAAAAATGGCTTCTCTTGTGCAAGAAAAGAGGATAGAAGGCATAAAAGATATAAAGGACGAATCGGATAGGAATATTCGCATAGTCATTGATCTTAAAAATGACGCCGTTCCGCAAAAGATATTGAACCAGCTGTACAACCTGACCGATCTGCAAAAAGACTTCCATTTGAATATGCTAGCTCTCGCTAAGGGCCTTAGGCCGACTATAATGTCCCTGAAAGACATTCTTGCGGCCCATATAGAGCATAGAAGAGAAGTGGTTCGCCGCCGCGCGGAGTTCGATCTCCAAAAGGCAAAAGACCGCGCCCACATTCTCGAAGGGCTTTCCAAAGCGATAGATATAATCGACGAAGTCATAGCAACGGTTAAGAAATCGAAAGACAAGGCTGACGTTAAAGTAAACCTTGTCAAAAAATTCGGATTTACGGAACTGCAGGCGGAGGCCATCGCCGAAATGAAGCTTTATACCCTCTCTTCTTTGGAGAAAGGAAAAATAAACGAAGAACTTGCCGAAAAGAGAAAGCTTATCAAGGAACTCGAAACGCTCTTAAAGAACGATAAGGCGATGCTCGCCCTTATTAAAGAAGAATTCTCCGAAATGAAAGAAAAATACGGCGATGACAGGAGAACAAGAGTTGTCGCATCGGGTCTTAAGGAATTTCGTGAAGAAGATCTGATCCCGGAAGAGGAGTCTCTTGTTACGCTCTCTCTTGGTGGATACATAAAGAGACAGCCTTCTCAAAGTATCAAGAGCCAGAGGAGGGGAGGGAAAGGAGTCATCGGGTCGGAAGTTGGAGAAGAGGACACTTTAACTCACTTTGTCTCTGCAAACACTCACGACAATATATTGTTCTTTACCGGCGGCGGAAAAGTCTTTCAGACGAAAGGATACGATATCCCCGCTGCGAGCCGCACCTCGAAAGGAAAGGCGATACATAACTTCCTTGATATTTCGTCTAACGAAACAATCTCGGCTATCGTCGCTTACTCGACGGAGAAGAAGGGACTGTCCGGATACCTTGTTATGGCGACTGCCTCCGGAGTGGTTAAGAAGACTTCGCTCAAAGAATTTGCCAATGTAAGAAGAAACGGAATAATAGCAGTCAACCTCAAAGCGGGAGATAAGCTCATTGGAGCTGGTCTTTCATCAGGAAAGGACGAGATAATGCTAAGCACGCGCAAGGGGCTCGCTATCAGATTCAAGGAATCGGATGTCCGCTCGATGTCGCGGGCGGCGGCGGGAGTCCGCGGGATTAATCTAAGAAGCGGAGATGTTGTTTCTTCCTTTGATATAGTGCCTGCGGAGAAAGCAAAGAGTGTTAATTTCTTGAGTATTATGTCTCACGGATATGCGAAAGCTACCGATCTCAAGGAATACAAAGTGCAGTCTCGGGGAGGCAAAGGAATAATAACCGCTTCAATTACTCCAAAGACGGGAGAGCTTGTTACATCAAAAGTTATATCCGACGAAGAAGACCTAATAACGATTTCTGTTAAAGGACAGATTCTTCGCACCGATATTGCTTCGGTAAGAAAGACGGCGCGCGCCGCCCAAGGAGTGAGAATTATTAATCTTCCTTCCGGCGACAAGGTGGCCGGAGTAACTTGCCTGTAAAAATCAAAAGTTCAAATCTAACACTTCCCGTAATTCGAACATTTCGTATATTTTTTGCTATAATTCACTGAAATGAGCTTTTCTAAATCTCAATTAATTATTATCGGAGTGGGCGCCGGAGTCATTATTCTTGTTCTGGCCATCATATTAGGATTCGGACGAAAACCGGCATCCGAAAAAGCCAGTCTCGTCTTTTGGGGGACGGAAGACGCCGGTTATTTCTCCGACGTGCTAAATGCTTATAGGGAGGACCACAAGAATATCACCATAACTTATAAGAAGATAACCGCAGTCGATTATGAACAGGAACTGATAAATTCTCTGGCTGCGGGCAACGGGCCGGATATTATGATGTTCAGTTCAGGGTGGCTCTCAAAACACAATAACAAGATCTCTCCCGCGCCCGAAGAAAGAATATCGGTAGACAGATTTACATCCCTCTTCCCGCAGGTAGTGGAAGAAGACTTCACAATGGATGACAAGGTATATGCTTCTCCTCTCTATGTGGATACGCTTGTTCTCTATTACAACCGCGATATGTTTGACCGGCTTGTTCTCCCTCTTGCTCCGAAGACATGGACGGAGTTTGGGGATTACGTCATTTCAAGGAAAGCGCCTGCCTCAATTGGCGGGTATGCGCCCACTGTCTCGAGGGCGCCGGATATTATAAACGCTATGCTTATGCAGTTCGGAGCCGATTTCGACATTCGCAATAAATCTTTTGTGCGCATCGCCTCGGATGCCGGAGTAGCCGCCCTGAATTTCTACATCCAATTTTATGCTCCGCAAGAAGAAAGCCTGACGGCTTTTGCCGGAGAGAGGACGTCTATGGTTTTCGGTTATTTCTCTGATCTAGCGGCGATAAAGGCAAAAAATCCTTTTATAAATGTCGGTACTGCCGCTCTTCCGCAATATTCTCTCTCGTCGTCCGTTGTTCCGGCGAAGTACTTTGGACTCGCGGTATCGGATAAATCAAAATCAAAAGAGGCGGCGTGGGATTTTATTATTGCCATTACGACTAACGCAGACACAGCTGATAAATTTGTCGCGAAGGGAAAGCATCCTCCGGCTCTGCGTAGCTTGATTCAGAAATATATGGATGACACAAAATTAGGAGTGTTTGCTCGCCAGGCGCTGATTGCGAGAAGTTGGTTCGTTCCGGACGAAGCACAGGTTGAGACTATTCTGAACGATATGTTAAAATCAGCCATAAGTTCTCGAGCCGCGAAGCCAGCTCTCCAAGTTGCCGAAGAGCAGATAAACAAACTAATACCAAAAAAATAAAATGTGCAGCGTCCAACCATATACTCCCGGAGGCAGCCTAGTTCCTCCCGGACTTACTCCCGAAAACGCCGATTGGTGCGCTGTCTGGCAACTTCTAAGCAACGCGTTGGGTATATTCCTTTATATTGCTGTTTCGGCGGCTGTCATAGTAACCGCCATCGGCGGAATATATATCCTTACTGCGGCGGATAACGAGTCTCGCAGAAAGCAAGGACTTGGAATGGTCAGAGCATCCCTTATCGGAGTCGCAATCGTAATTGCTGCAAATACCATTGTTCGGGGAATATTTATGGCGCTGGGCATAAGCGACTTGCCGTCGTGGTTGCAATAAAAAAATAAAATGAAAAAATCAACTTTAATTTTCAGCTCGATCGTTCTGTTTGGATTGTTGCTAGTTGGAGTGACGGCTCCGGCTTATGGAGCTGACCCTATTTCAATAGATGTGAAATCTCCCATTGACGCCGGAAGCATCGACGAGATAATACAATCAATTATAAATGCGATGATTCCTATCGGATCAGCGCTCGCGGCCGTGATGTATTTATGGGCCGGATTTCTTTTTCTCAACTCATCAGGTGATCAGGCGAAACTAAAGAAAGCGAGGCAAGCCGTCATATGGACGAGTGTCGGTCTTGCTGTCTTGTTGATAGGGAGTGGGTTAGTGACAATTGTGAAGAGTATTATAATTCCCGATGCCGCTCCCACCACTTTCTTTGATTTATTAAAGTCCTTCTGTTAATATTATTCCTGTAAAAACAAAGAAAAGGTCGCTTGTTCCAATAAAAGAATTACCAAGTGGAAATTATTAAATCTTTAATTCCTACCGCTCATGCTGCAGACGTTAGCTCAATTGATGACGTAGTTGCGATAATCAACAGAGTTGGAGGAGCTCTGTCGGCAGTATTCTTTGCTGTTGCAGCCGTCTACATAATTATGGCTGGTTGGACTTTCCTTCAGAGTAAGGGAGAAGCAGCTAAGCTTAAGAGCGCTAGAGACCAAGTTATCTACGCGGCTGTTGCTATTGCTGTGGCGCTCCTTGCTTACAGTATTAGGCCGATAGTGGAATCGATAGTAGGATAAGATCTGTGTCTAAATAAAAACCGCTTTAGAGCGGTTTTTTGATTGGACCTTCAGTTTATTCTGGCTTTCAATGTCTGGCCTTTCTTGTATATATCTATCGACACGGTCTCTTCTGTTCTTTTGTGAATAGTGATTGTTATATAGCGTGTTCCGGTTTTAACAGGCGAAAGATCATAGATGTATTTCCCATTTTCGGTTGTCTGTTTGATCAATCCGGAAGAAATTAGAGCACTATCCTGAATTATCAGATTGTTTACTCCGTCGGGCGATCCTCCGATAACGCGAATTTCGAGCAAAAAATTGTCGCCGCTCCTTTTCAGCAATGTCCTTATGCGGATATTCTTTTTTGGAATATCTACGGTTTTTTCCACCCTCTCTCTGCTGTTTGGAATGGAGACCGCAATCGTGTGCGACCCCCCTTTAAGGCTAACTTTCTTTGCTATTTTTCCGTCCGGTCCCGTTTGCATTAAATACGCGGGGTTGTCGTCAACTTTGAATCTAACGCATTGCGTTACCGGTCCTTTCTTCCCGGTCGTTCTTATTTTGGCGACTATATTTCCGGACTCCGCATCCTTGCGGTAGATCTTCAATCCCAAATTAACTCTATCATTCTTCACAAAGATACCTCCTTAAGTATTAGATTTTTTTAAATACCTCCTTTCTGCTTAGAAAGCACAATCTAATAACAAAAAAATATGCTTGTCAAACAAACGCGTAAAAGAGTAATATATATGCGTATTTTAGGGGGGTAGGTGGCGGAACTGGCATACGCGTACGGCTTAGGACCGTATCCGAAAGGTTGAGGGTTCAAATCCCTCCCTACCCACACATACCAATAAGCCTTGCATCTGCAAGGCTTATTGGTATGTGCTTTGGTTGGTGGGATTTGAACACGACGGCAAAAGCAAGATTGCTTTTGCCGCAGGCGGCTTCGGGGGAGAAATTTTTATCCGCTGAAAGCGTTTCGAAAAATTTCGGAGGAGAAGAAATCCCTTCCTGTCCACCAGCCTTCGTTCTGCGAGTTTCGGCCGGTAGGCATTTCACTATAGAGATTAAGCCAGCAGGCTATAGGCATGACAAATAAACAAAGAGTAAAATTGGTTTCCAATAAATTCACCTTTTTGACGACCGTCAAAAAGGTGAATTATCGATAACTATTATTGTCAGAAAATTACTCATCTCTCCTCTTTCCGTGGAAGTGCTTATGTATATCTTTCAGTTCTTGGTTTGTGAGGTGCGTGTATATCTGCGTCGTCTGGATATTCGAGTGCCCTAGCATCTCCTGCACTGACCGCAAGTCGGCCCCGTTAACCAGGAGGTCTGTCGCAAACAGGTGCCGCAGAGTGTGCGGGGAAACGTGCTTTGGAATTCCTGCGGCTATCGTGTAGTGGTTGATGAGCCGCTGGACTGTGCGCGGAGTAATCTGTCCGATTACTTTCGGCGGGTCGGACTTCGTATAGCTCACGAAGAGCGCTTCTTCCGCGTCTCCGCGCGCGTCGAGATATCCTTTTATTGCTTTCTTCGCCCTTTCGGAGAAAAAAACGATGCGAAGCTTCGACCCTTTTCCTCTCACGGTTATCTCTCCCCGATCAAAATTGAGATAGCGGTTTAACGCGCAGAGTTCGGAGACGCGGAGGC
>JAQTRD010000015.1 GCA_028711965.1 Candidatus Colwelliibacteriota bacterium
AGGGAGCCCTGAATAAGGGGTGCAAGTACGCGATAATAGAGGTTACTTCACAGGGAGTGGCGCGCCATATACACGAGGGCATTGAATGGGACGCGGCCGTTTTTACAAATATCCATCCGGAGCACATCGAGTCTCACGGCAGTTTCGAAAACTATCGCGAAGCCAAATTATCTTTTTTCAGATACGTTGCCGCCTCTCCGAAACCAAAGAAAATGTTTTTCATAAGCAGGGATGATGAGAATAGCGAATTATTTATTAAAGCTGCCGGAGATAACGAGAAACATTTCTTTAAGGGAACTTTCATTAAAGCGAACTATGCAGCGGCAGAGCAGGTGGGGAGGGCTTTTAATATTTCAGAAGAAATTATTCAGAGCGCTCTTGCTGGTTTTCCGGGCCTTCCGGGAAGAATGGAAACGGTGAAGGCGAACCCTTATAAGGTAGTCATAGACTACGCGCATACTCCGGATTCTTTGGAAGAGGCGTATAAGTCTCTGCGGCTTGATATGAATATAGAATCGGTAGGAAAAGGAATGGGAGTTGGAAAGATGATCTGTGTTCTCGGATCGGCCGGAGGAGGAAGAGATAAATGGAAGAGGCCGAAAATGGGAGAAGTGGCAGGAAAATATTGCGATGAAGTCATCATAACGAACGAAGATCCATACGATGAAAACCCGATGGGCATAATAGATGAAGTCGCTGCCGGTGTTCTGGACAAAGAGGTGATTAAGATACTTGACCGGGAGGAGGCTATTGAAAAAGCTATTGCTTTTGCTGGCGCCGGAGATGTCGTCATAATGACGGGAAAAGGGAGTGAAAAATATATTCATCTTTCAGATGGCAGAAAGCTTGAATGGAACGAAAGAGAAACTGTCGAGCGGCTGATAAAGGAAAAAGAAGTTCGCGAAGCGGAGAGTGGAGCTCAATAAAAATCCCCGTATTAGCGGGGATCGGGATATATTTCCGATAAAGGGCAGATCAGTTTTTCCTTACCAGATTTTTCGCGCTCGTAAACGTCGAACTTATTAATATAAGCCAGCGCTATGCCAAGCGTTCTCTTTGTTTCCGGTGAGATGCGGCTAATCTTGAATATGCCTTTTGTACCATTGTATTCATAGAAGAAACGAGGCCTTCTGAAAGAAATGGTTATACGGTCGTATGACTCTCTGATATCAAGCTCCGCTTCTTCACGGACGAACCGCGGGGAGATTCTTCTCACAACAATAGACTTTTTACCGAAAAACATCTTTAGGCCGAACCGCATTTTAATCCGCGTTATGAGGCTTTGTATCTTTTCTTCGTCTGACAGAAAAGGGATATAAGGAAGACGGGGCATCATTTCTTTCCCTCCTTTCTTAATTTGGTAATGACGCTAATTCTGTATAAACCCGTCTTGAATAAAAAGCAAAAAGGAGCGTTATTTACGCTCCTTGATATAATCTAGATATGTATGCGCTAAAGAGAAAATTATTCCTGAGAGAATCATTGTCGCCGCAGCAATAATCACGACAGTTTCGCCTGTTTCACTTAAAGGATTGCTTGCCATAGAAAAAAACGAAATTGTCATTATTAAGCCGGATATAACGCCGATCGCCTTAACTTTTCTTTTGCCGGCTTTTTTCATAATCAGAGCGGCTATAACCAACAGGATAACCAGCAATTTCTTTAGTCCGGACTTTATTACGCGAGAGCACATGATCAGTTCTCCTTTCTTAAGTTTGTAAGTAACAGATCTTATTCTGTGATTCTAACATATTTTTATCTAAATGTCAATAGGAATAAGTCGCTCGTTGATGAAAAAGCCCCTTTTATAAAGGGGCGGTGGGATCAGAACTTCAATATTTTGCCATTATACATCACAAATGGCTCTGATTCAGAAAAGTCTTCAGGGAGATTTTTTGGCTTCTTGGCGGGCTGATAGTTCTTATTATAAGGATATTCCAAACAAAGATCCTTCTTTAAAAAGTCATATCCCATCCAAGCCAGCTTATACAGTTGTTTGACAGAGTATGCTCCTATTTCCAAACAGAAAGAAGGAGCAGACTGATAGAGAAACTGGAAATTGTAATACTTCCTGCGCGACTTTCCTTTCTTATTTGTGGAGCCTTTTTTCAAGACAATCCCTCCTTTGTTTTAGTACTGACCGCATTAAATCACAAAATATTCATTTTGTCAATAGAAAAGACTTATTATAGGCTCTGAATGTGGCTAAAGCAGCTATAATCAAAAACGTATCTGCTATAATGATAAAAAACAAAATGTTAAAAGATCATAATCACGATCTGATCCATCAGTTGTCGGAATTATCCGATAGTTTATGGAGAGTGGAAGAGTACTACAATAATGCCGAAGGGTGCTCCGAGTGCCAGGCGATATGGCAGAAGATAAGCGACGACCTGAATAATCATATCGAAATGCTGAAAGGAGAAATCGAAAGGCATGTTCGGGAAGGGAGGTTTGATTAAAAGATGAAATTACATTTTTACGGCGGAGCGCAATCCGTGACGGGCGCCAACTATCTATTAGAAGGAAACCCAAACGCCAAAGGAAAAACGACAAAAATACTGATTGACTGCGGTCTTACGCAGGGATCAAGAGAAGAAGAAAAGCAGAATTACGAGCCTCTTCCGTACGATCCAAAAGAAGTCGAAGCTCTTCTCATAACCCATGCCCATATTGACCATACTGGCCGAGTTCCTTTTTTGTATAAGAGCGGATTTCGCGGACAGATATACTCGACGTCGGCGACCAAAGACTTTTCGGAATATCTTTTAATAGATTCGCAAGGATTGTTGGAAAAAGACGCGAGAGATCACGGACACGAGGTGCTTTATTCCCTCCAGGACGTTTCAAACGCCTTAAAAATATGGACAGGAGTCCGCTATCACGAGAAGTTAAGAATAAACGAATTTGACGTGGAGTTTTTTGACGCCGGACACATATTGGGGTCGAGTTTCATAAGGATATCGGCAAAAGACGAGAAGACCGGGGAAGTAAAGACTATCGTATTCTCGGGGGACCTTGGTAATGTAACGACGCCGTTGGTGAAAGATACAGAGATGGCAGAAGGCGCCGATTATGTTGTGATGGAGTCTCTCTACGGAGACAAGATTCACGAGCCGGCCAACACAAGGAAGGATAAGCTTGAAGACGCGATTGAAGAAACAGTGGCTGCCGGCGGAGTGCTTATGATTCCCGCTTTCGCAATGGAGCGCACACAGGAACTTCTTTATGAAATAAACGAGCTTTCGGAAAACCACCGAATACCGAGAGTGCCTATATTCATCGACAGCCCTCTCGCTATAAAACTGGTGGCTGTATACAAGAAGTACTCTGCCGATCCTGATTATTTCGATTCGGAGGCCTTAGCCCTCTTTAAGAAAGGGGATGAGATATTCAACTTCCCCGGCCTCAAATTTACTCTTACAACCGAGCAGTCAAAGGAAATAAACTCCGTTCCTGCGCCGAAAGTAATCATAGCTGGTTCCGGGATGTCGGAAGGCGGCAGAATGATACACCACGAAAGCAGGTATATCTCTGATCCGAAGAGCACACTGCTGTTCATTAGCTACCAATCTCCTTATTCTCTCGGAAGAAAAATAATGAACGGAGAAAAGATGGTTCGGATATTCGGCGAGGATGTTCTTGTGCGGTGCAAGACGAGATCGATTGGCGGATATTCCGCCCATGCTGACCAACTGAAGCTTCTTAATTGGATCAGGCCTATGAGGGATACTTTGAAGAAGATCTATCTCGTTCAGAGCGAGGGGGATACTGCTGAAATATTTCGAACAAAAGTAATGGATGAGCTTGCTATTCCGGTTGAAGTGCCGAAATCAGCAATGGAGGTGGAGTTGTAGATTTGTTTACTCCCGTGTTTTTAAAAGCCGTCGTCAGCTATTTCCAGCGAATAGCTGCGACTTAACTCTCGGTCAGCCGACTCGCTTTATAGCGAGGCCAAGCTCGGCTGGTCTGCGAGATACTTTTAAAAAAACGGGAGCAAACATTAGTAGATGTGGCGGGAAGAGAGTCTCTCTAAAGATGGGATTAACCGCTTTTGGTATTGGTGACGGAACGAATATTTTGGTATCCTTTTATAAAAGTATGACTTATCCAAAATATAAAATATGTGTTTCGGGGGCGGCAGAGACGGGAGCTTGCGGCGAAGGGGCTTTCGCGATTGCCGAAGAACTGGGGAAAGAAATAGTGCGCCAAGGGGCGGTTTTTGTCGACGGGGCGACAACTGGTTTTCCTTTCTGGGCCGCGAAAGGAGCAAAAGGAGAAGGCGGCATAGTGGTTGGCGTATCGCCCGCTTCATCGAAAGCCGAGCATGTCCTTGACTACAAACTGCCGATAGACCATCACGATATAATAATGTATACGGGACACGGCTATTCGGGACGAAATCTACTTCTCACAAGAATGGCTGACGCCGTTATTTTCGGGTGCGGAAGAATGGGAACGATGAATGAGTTTACCATTACCTTTGAAGACAAGAAGCCGATCGGCATTATTGAGGGAGAGTGGGAAACGGATGAAGTTTTTAGGACGATTATTGAAAAGTCACACAGAGCGGATGAGATGGAAGGAAAGATATTCTTCGGCAGCGATCCTAAGATTGTCGTCCAAGAAGTGCTCAAGATGATAAAAAAGATGGAGGCTGAAAATCATATTGAATTAGAATAGAAAGCGTGCGAATTATTCGAATTGCGGTAAATGTTTGAAATGTAAGAACGGAAGACTTGTCCTTCGTTGAACAGTACGGAGCGGCGGGTATGTGAGAAATTGAGACAACGACAAAAATAAAAAACGTGAAATCTGGAATAGGGAAGTTTTTTAACGAAATATTGGTTCCGGCGGGGATGATGGCTTCGCTTATCATAGGAGCGGGGATGTTCTCCTTGCCTTTTGTCTTTGCCAGATCGGGCTTTATTGTAGGAACTGCTTATTTGGTTCTTATGTGCGCGATAATGGCTGAAGTGCATAAGTCTTATGCCGAGATAATAGACAAGTCCGGAGAGGAATTGCGTTTTGTCGGTTATGCGGAGAAGTATCTTGGAAGAGGAGGAAGAGTTGTGGGCAGCATTTCAGGATTGTTGGGAATTCTCATAACGCTCACAATATACCTTGTTCTATCGGTGAGTTTCATTAAGCTAATTATTCCATCGATTCCTTCCGTTCTTGCGGTTGTGCTTTTTTGGGCAGTAGGGAGCCTCTTGATTGCCGTTGGAGTCAAAAAGTTTGCCGGCATTGATGTCTTATTTTTCATCGGCATCGCCCTGATTGTTGGAATAGTCGCTATTTTCGGACTTTTGTTTGGCAGAACCGATTTTTTAGCCGCATCGCCTGCGGACGCCCTGGGTGTCTTTTTCCCTCTCGCTCCCGTGTTGTTTTCTTTGTCCGGACGTTCAGCGATCTCCTCTATAAGGGAATATTTTTCATCAAAGGGATATAGCGTTAAAAACTTCAAGAAATCGATATTCATCGGAACGATTATTCCGATCTTCGTTTATGGATTATTTGTTGTCGGGATATCTATGCTCTCGTCGGGAGGCGTCGCTGACGATGCCGTTTCCGGAATAGATTTGCTGCCGTCATATTATCTTTTTCTCTTGGGAGCACTCGGGATTTTTTCTCTCATAACATCTTTTATTTTTCTCGGGTCTGAATTCAAAGGAATAATAGAAAAAGATTTCAAGACACCTTCGGTTGCATCACTCTTAATTTCTATAGGAACGCCCATATTGCTGTTCTTCTGCGGATTAACTAATTTTTTGACTCTTGTGGGGATTGCTGGCGGCATATTTTTGGCCACCGAGAGCCTGCTTGTAATAGCGATAAGAAGAAGGGCTACTTCGCGCAAGAGGCCTTTTGATTTCATACTGATTGCGATTTTCTTGATTGCCGTGATATATGAGATAGTGAGGCTCGCGATATAAATTGCCACTGTTATGCTCTCGTCATTCAATGGATAGGATGCAAGCTTCCGAAGCTTGTCATAGAGGTTCGAATCCTCTCGAGAGCACTTGTATGCAGACAATCCCCGTTAGGGGATTTTCTGCATACAAACATTTTTGAGGAGGATTCGAACATCGGACTGATGATTCGCCAGTAGGCGAATCGAAGGAGAGGGCGCCCAGACCTTTCGCGAGCGGCGGCGAGCAAAAGAGTCGAGGGAGAATCCTCTCGAGAGCACCATTTAATAATGAAGCAATATGAAACGCTTCCGAGACGCTTTCAAAAGAATAAAGACTATGACTTTTATTAAAATTGTCATAATGTAATCCGCTTCGCGGATTATTGTTTTAAGGATGATTCGAATGTTAAATATTTCTATTTATCTAAGTCGCGTTTATAATTAGTGGCAAATATGTCATTCAACGATCTTGCGATTGTGATATCCCTTGCTTCTCTTCTCGGGATGATTGCCATCTGGATGAAACAGCCGTCGATATTAGGCTATATAGTTGCCGGTTTCTTGCTTTCGCTTTTCGGAAGCGTGGGAACCGAATCGATGGAAATAATGGATTCCCTTGCTTCTATAGGGATCGCCCTTCTCCTCTTTCTTGTCGGACTTGAGATGAACTTTGACAAGATAAAAAGCCTAGGGAAAGACATAATAATTATCGGAACGGCCCAAACTGTCGGATCGGTCGCATTCGGATTTATTGTTCTTCAAGCATTAGGCGTGGGGATAATCGCCTCCATATATTTGGCAATGGCTTTTTCCTTTTCTTCGACGATTATTGTGATAAAGCTTCTTTCAGAGAAGAAAGATCTGTCGAGTCTCTACGGGAGAATAGTTTTGGGAATAATGATCTTTGAGGATTTCATAGCTATCCTTATGCTTATTTTCCTTGAGGGACTGGGATCGAGCGGCTCTTTTTCCGGTATGGCAGCGGACTTCGGCATAACAATGCTTAAGGGAGCGGCTCTTATAGCGGTAGCAATAGCCGTTTCAAAAATAATGCCAAAGGTACTCGATGCCATAGGGACTAAAGCGGAAGCCCTTTTTCTCTTCAGTATTGCTTGGGGCATAGGCATCGCGGCAGTCGTTTCAACGAAACAGGTCGGGCTAGGGATAGAAGCGGGAGGGTTTCTGGCCGGACTTGCCCTTGCCAAATCGGCAGAGCATTACGAAGTCTCGAGTCAGGTAAAGTGGCTTAGGGATTTCTTTATTGTTATGTTCTTCGTTATTTTAGGATCAAAAATGGCATTGGGAGGAAGCGTGGGCAATATAATCATTCCCGGCATTATTTTGTCCGCGATGGTCCTTATAGCTAATCCGTTGATAACGATTCTTTCAATGAAGATAATGGGCCATTCCGGCAAGACGGCTTTCTTTGTCGGTTTGACTACGGCGCAGATATCCGAGTTCAGCCTTGTTGTCGTTGCGAGAGGGGGAGAGTTGGGCCATTTGACTGCCGAACAAATAAATCTGGTAACTATAGTGGGGATAATAACAATCGTAATTTCTTCCCTTATGATAATGAACGCGGATGCCCTTTGGAAAATAGTAAAGCCGCTTATGAGAGACAAAAGAATGGAAGAGTCGGTAAAGAAAAAAGACTTTCCCAAAGGCCACGTTGTCTTGATTGGAGCGCGTCGGATTGGACAGGGAATCATTAACGCGCTTCAGGACTCGAAGAAGAGTTTCTCGGTGGTGGACATTGATCCTCAAGTCGTCCGATGCCTGACAGAGAGCGGCATCAAGGTCTTTCAAGGAGACGGCGTTGATGAGGACATATTAGAGAATGCCGGCTTGCGAAGCGCTTCTCTTGTTATTTCAACTGCGCCGCTTATAGAGGACAATGCCGCAATAATCAGGTGCGTAAAGAGAGAAAATAAGGAAGCTGAAATAATAGTCACGGCGGATAGCGATAGGGAAGGCAGAGAACTTTACGAGATGGGAGCTGATTTTGTGATAATGCCGCATTTTATGGGAGGAGAACATATCGGCGAGATATTGAGAAAACGCAGCTGGAGGCAAGATTTTAGCTTAATGAAGAAGAAGGACGAGAAAGCCTTTCTCGGCTGCAAATAAGAGCCATTTCTTTTAACTATTCGTTCGGACGGGTATAATCATTACGTGCTCTTATATCTGGTGCAAAAGGCTTGGTTTGTTTTTGCGGATTCGGTTCGCCACTGGTATGCGGGGGGATTTTATTTTTTTTCAAGCAGAGCCATTGGAATATTGCGTTTTATCGACCGCTTTTTTGCAGTCCGAATAAATTTTTTCCATATATTCCAGCCTTTATACCAAGACAGGACTTTCTTGGGCTATTTTTTCGGTTTTTTCACAAGACTCTTTAAGGTTGTTTCCGGCGGCGTTGTTCTTGCTGCCGCTACGGTTTTAGCCGCCGCAGTTTATGTTGTCTGGGCGCTGATTCCGGTTTATTTAATAATAAAGATATTCACTTTCAAATGATCGAGATCTATTTTAAGGACAAATATTTGGAGTTCGATGCTATAAGCCAACTTTTCATAAGAATAATTTCGGCCGTAGCTCTAATACTGACGGTTGTCGCGACAGTCGTTTTTCTCTTTTCGGAATCGGTTCCATTGCAATATGCCGGTATGCTTCTTTTGATTTTCACAATTGACCGGCTTGTCAACAGGAACAAGCCGATGAAGTCTTTAAAAAGGTTGCCTGATAGCGGAAGAATAAACGCAGCCGATTATTTTTTGCCAAAAACAAAAGAGATAATATATTCGGCGGCCCAATCTTCCAATACTGACAAGACGGATATAGGCCTTGAAATAATA
>JAQTRD010000016.1 GCA_028711965.1 Candidatus Colwelliibacteriota bacterium
CTTGAAAACGGGCAACCATATGGGGCTCTTCCGCAATTCTTTTTGCCAACGGCTCTATCTCTATCGGAGGATTAACAAGAAAACAAGGCTGAACCAGGAGCGGCCTCGCAAACTTCTTAAATAGAAGGTCTATCAGTCTTCCCCGTCCGGTTGTGTTATCCGCCTTCAGTCCGGCTTTCTTCGCTTTCTCGTAAAGATCTTTGGTCTCGGCAGTCTTTAAATCAAGGCCAGTATTTTTCCTGAATACATCATAATATTCGACTTTGGGCCATTTTTTTGACCAGTCAATATTCTTTCCTTTGTAATTCGTAACAAGAGTTCCGCAAGTGCTTTTGATGACTTTCTTATAGGTCTTCTCGACAAACCTCATTAAGTCTTCATAGTCCGCGTAAGCCCAATAAAATTCGAGTTGGGTATAATCCTGTAGGTGCTCGGCGTCTATTCCCTCATTGCGAAAGATGCGACCAATTTCGAATACTTTCGGGAATCCCCCGACAAGCAGTTTTTTTAAAGAAATTTCAAGAGATATGCGGAGGAAAAAATCCGTATCAAGGGCATTGTAGTGCGTCTTGAACGGTTCCGCTTCCGCCCCTCCGGGCGTCGCCTCAAGAACAGGAGTATCCACTTCTAAAAAGCCGGCATTTTGGAGCTCGGAACGAAAAGTGGACCAAAAAATATTTTTCTTTTTGAATAAATCGCGGACAGACGAATCAGACATCAGCTCAAGATATCTCTTCCTGAATCTGGTCTCCATATCTTCAATACCGTAAAAGTCGGTCGGTATGGGACGCAGCGATTTGGCAATAATTCTTGCCGATCTGACAGCAATGCTTTTTTCCCCTTTTTTCGTCTTTGTAAGCGACCCGCTGACTTCCACAAAGTCCCCCATATCAAGAGAAGACTTGAAAGAATCAAATTCCTTAATATCCTTCTTAGAGAAGAAACCCTGTATTCTCTCTGTGCCATCGTCGATTGCCGCAAAAATCAGTCTTCCTTGGTCTCTTATTGAAACGATTCGGCCGCATATCCATACTTTCTTCAAAGAACGGGATAAAGACGAAAAATCTTCAATCGCCTCTTTAACGGATATTGTCCTTTTCACGGATGCCGGATAGGGATTTCGCCCCTCCTTCTCCATTACTTCAATCTTTTCTCTTCTTGCCTCCATTATCTCGTCAAGCATATTGAATAATTATGTCCTTAAACCCCCCTTTTTCGCAAATGTCACGGCTTGTCCGAAAATGAAATCATTTTCGGTAACAATGCCGCGATCCGGCAAGGCCGAATACCTATCACAACAGGCTGTAAAATCCTTAATTTTGCAGGTAAGTCTAGGAGCGATATTTCCATAAAATCCTCATTTTTGAATGCGGTTCTAGGCGCGGGAAATAAAAAACGGCGGGCTGTAAAATCCTTAATTTTAAATGCGAGTCTAGGAGCGTAAGAAAAATAAGAAGAATTGATAAAATCCTTATTTCCGGATGGAAGCCTAGGCGCGAGAAATAAAAAACGGCGAGCTGTACTGAACGTACTGCGAGCCGTTTTTTATGAAACGCAACGACGGGTTACGCCGGAAATAAGGATTTTACTGTATTTTGGTTATCTTATAAGTAACCTCCCCCGCAGGAGTCTTAATCTTAACCGAATCGCCAACCTTCTTGCCGATAAGCATCTTCCCGATGGGAGACTCGTTGGATATCTTTCCCTCTTCCGGTTTTGCTTCACTCGAACCGACAATAACGAATTTTTTAGCCTTACTGTCCAATTCAACATCAACCTCGCATCCAAGATCAACAAATTCCGATCCGCTTTTTTTGATTATAATGGCATTCTTTACCGTTTCGTCGAGCTCCGCTATTCGCGACTCAAGGGACTCCTGTTGCTCGCGAGCCTCTTCGTACTCCGCATTCTCCGAGAGATCGCCATATTCTTTTGCCCGCTTCAACCTCTCAGACATTTCCACTCTTTTTACCGTTTTAAGTTCTTTCAATTCTTCTTTTAATTCCTCCAACCTCTTGGAGGAAACATAATAGTTTTTCATCCCGGTTTTTATTTTTATCTCGACGACTTTTTAATTTTATAAGAATCCGTCCAAAGCCAAAATCTTATTTTTAAAACATCTCTCAAAACGCCAAGGTAATTCCTAAGTCCAACTCTGGACTTAAACCGGTTTACCCACGTTACCGGAATCTCTTTTATGCCGTACTTCATCGCTTTTGCAAGAGACAGAGCTTCAACGTCAATCGCCCACCTGTTTATCCTCATAATAGGAAATACTTTCTCGGCAACCTCTTCGCTAAAACATTTGAAGCCGCATTGTGTGTCTTTCAAGCCCGGAAGAAGGAAAATTTGAATAATTATATTGCCGATATTCCCTAGAGCCCGCCGGTAAAATGGCTGTGGAGGAACAAGCTTAGCTCCCTTTATATCCCTTGATCCGATTACCACATCGTATTTTTTGCCTTCTGATCCCTCAAGGTAAGGAATCATCTTGAAAAAATGATCCACGGATGTCGAATTATCGGCGTCCGTAAAAAGTCTGAACTTTCCTTTAGCATCAAGCATTCCCTGTCGGACAACCTTTCCCTTCCCCTTGTTTATCTTATTATCCAACAGGCGTAATCCTTTTATTGCAGGTTCAAGCTTTTGGACAATATCCGCCGTATTGTCGGATGATCCGTCATTTACAACGACAATTTCATAATCAAAATCAGCCGATTGTAAGTGTTTGTCTATATCCGCAAGGGTATCAGCAATCGCGTCGGCTTCGTTCCAAGCCGGGATAATAACTGAAAGATATGGTTTGTTTTCCATTTCTCTTTAACGTTTTGCCCATTGTGGGGCTCGTCTGGCCTTCTTTAAGCCATATTTCTTTCTTTCAACGGCTCTCGGATCGCGCGTAAGAAGTCCGCTCGCGTGAAAGACTGATTTTTGGTCCGGATTCATTTTAACAATAGCTCTCGCAATACCGAGAGATACGGCATCTGCTTGCGACGCAAGGCCTCCTCCGCTAACCTTTACGCTTATCCCAACCTTCTCGGGAACAGTCATTTTCTTTAAAGGCTTTTCGGCAGAAGTCTTTTGTCCGCTTGTTTTGAAATAAGCCTTATAATCGGATCCGTTGACATCAAACCCTTCGCTTGACAGAAAAATCCTCACCCTCGCCGTTGATGTCTTGCGTCTTCCGACAGCTTCAAAATATTTTGACAATTCTTTTTTCATTATGACTTTTTCTCAATAATAAGTTGCTTCATTCTCTTGTCCTGCAATCTGTTCTTCGGCAACATACCCCTTACGGCATGTTTTAAAACCCAAGAGGGGTCGGAAGCAAAGGCCTCCGCGTAGGTCTTTTCCCTAAGATGACCCATATAGCCGGTATGTCTGTAATAGACTTTCTGATCCGCTTTCTTTCCGGTAATTTCGAGAGACTCGATATTCTTCACAATCACCTTGTTTTCTCCCTTCAGTCTCGGATTAAAGGCAGCGCTAGTCTTATTCTGGAGAATAGTGGCAATTTTTGAGGCCAGACGTCCCAGCTTTTGGTTTTTTGCGTCAATAATTATATCAGTCATTTCTATACAAATTTAATTTCGCAAACGTCCGCTCCGTCGCGCATACGACTTTTTGTCGTCTTTAATATCTTCAAATATCCCCCCTTCCGATCGGAATATTTCGGCGCAATATCGTAGTATAACTTAAGCGCTGGCTTCTCCGGTAATCGGCTCAAGAGCAGGCGCATCGACGCCATATTCTGCTTTTTTGCCAGAGTAACAAGCTTCTCAACTCGGGGCCTTATTTCTTTGGCTCTCGATTGGGTAGTCTTAATACTCTCCTCCATTATAAGGTTGGTTTCAAGAGACTTGATGAAATTGTTTCTGGGTCCCTTTTTTCGGCCAAATTTTGTTCCTTTTACCGCGTGACGCATTGAAAAATATTATACGTATTATACCTCTTTGACAACCTCGCCTGCATTTTCTTCTTCAGATCCGCCTTTTTCTTCCAATCCTCCCAATCCGATCTTCTTGAAGTGATCTACAAGGATGTTTCCGGCCTTATGAAGGGCCTCTGAAGGCGTAACTGATCCGTCCGTCTCTATTGTGACATCAAGGCGATTATAATCAGTCCGGTCGCCGACACGCATATTTTCAACAGCAACGGCAACGTTCGTTACCGGAGTGAAAATCGTATCAAGAGCTATCACTCCCACTTCCAATTTGCCAAGCTTCCGGCGCTCAACCGGGATATAGCCCAGTCCCTTATCAACCGTTATCTCAATTTCAACTGACGCTTTCTTGTCGGTAACAGTAAAAAGATGCACGTCGGGATTCACAACGATAACTTGAGGATTTGATTCAACGGAAGATCCCGTTACTTCACCTTCTCCCTTTGTCTTTATCGTTAAGACTTGCTCTTCGTCTGCTAAAAATTTGAACCTTAATTTTTTAAGGTTAAGGCCTATCTCAACCACGTCCTCTAAAACGCCCGGTATTGTTGAAAACTCATGCAAGGCTCCCTTCACTTTAAATTGGGTCACTGCGGCGCCGGGGAGAGAAGAAAGTAAAGCTCTCCTCAAGCTGTTGCCGAGAGTCAGGCCATATCCCGGATAGAGACCCTCTATTTGGAAAACGCCTTTTTTTGCGTCTTCCGATATCTTCTTAACTTTTACGCTGTCGCTTAAATATGAATAGTTCATTATTGGATACCTGATAATTATTCGACTTTTATCTTAGATAGTAGTTAACGACCAGATCCATATCGAAAGGCATATCAATATCTTTCGGTTTGGATGTCATTTCCGCGGTCTTTTTTTCCTTATCGAGCTTAATCCAAGCCGGAGGCTCGAAATTCTTAAACCTCGCTTCCATCTCCTTTAACACCGGGTGATCGACCGACTCGGGGCGGATGGAAATCCGATCTCCCACTTTCACGTCTATTGAGGGGGTGGTCGTCTTGCGACCGTTCAATAATATATGCCCGTGACTGACAAGCTGTCTCGCTATTCGGCGGCTGCCGACAAATCCGGAACGAAAAACAAAATTATCCAAGCGCGACTCAATCTCCTTTATAAAGGCTTCATGAGTTGGCTCAAGAGAAGTATCCGCCTTTTTGAAGTATTTCCTCATCTGGCTTTCGGTAAGGATGTAACTGAAACGAACCTTCTGTTTCTCTGATAGTTGCTTTCCGTATTCGCTTACTTTTCTGAATGATTTAGTATGCGGTCCCGGCTTATAAGGCCTCTTTACCGCAGCGCACTTGCCTGAAGAACACCTTTCGGCTTTTAGGAAAAGTTTTGCTCCGAGCGCTCTTTCTCTTTTTTCAAGAATTTTCATATTTTTAGACTCGTCTTACTTTCTTCGGTTTTGGACCGTTATGCGGTATGGGAGTGACGTCTTTTATCGAATTGATTGTAAAACCGTGATTAACAAGCGAACGGATGGCTGAATCGCGGCCGACCGACATTCCGGATACGATAACATCAACATTAAAAGGCCCTGTTTTGGCAATTTTTTCGGCTATCGTAGCCACCACCTTCTGCGAAGCAAAAGGAGTTGCTTTCTTCGGACCGGAAAAACCAAGCGATCCGGCTGAAGCCCAAGCGATAACATTACCATTATCGTCAGTCACGGTTATAATCGTGTTATTGAAAGAAACGTTGATATAAACGCGCCCAGAGTCTACGCTTTTTGCTTTTTTGACAGAAGGCGTTTTCCCGCTTTTTACAGCCGCCGTTTTTTTACTTTGATTCGTTTTGGTTGCCATTTTTTTTACTTCAATTCAACTTTCCTCTTTCCGCTCGTGGCAGTTTTTCTGATATTGCCGCGAACTGTCCGGGAGTTAGTCTTTGTCCTTTGTCCATGGACGGGAAGGTGTTTGATATGTCTTGATCCGCGATAAGACTGTATGTCCTTCAAGCGAGCGATATCAGTCTTTATGTCTTGGCGAAGTTCTCCCTCTATCTTGTATCCCTTATCAAGGACTTCTTTTATTTTGTTTATATCAGACGGAGAAATATTTTTGGCTCTTACTGAAGGATCTATTCCAGCTTCCTTTAAAATCTTGCGGCTTAAAGTAACGCCTACGCCATATATGTAAGTGAGCGCGAATTCTATGCGCTTCTCATCAGGAATATTTATACCGGTAATTCTCATTTTATTTGTTTGAAATCAGGATTTGGGAATTTTATGAATCTTTCCTTGTTATTGGTAATTGGAAATTAGGATTTGGGAATTTATTATACTATCCCTGTCTCTGTTTATGTTTCGGATTCTTTGCGCAAATCACATAAATCCGCCCTTTGCGGCGGACGATCTTACAGTCCTTGCACATTTTTTTCACGGAAGGTCTTACTTTCATTTTCTGGGTAATTCTACAATCTTCTCGCAATTCTTCCTCTCTTATCATCGTAGTCGGTCATCTCCACCGAAACCTTGTCTCCCGGAACGACGCGGATGTGGTGCTGTCTCATCTTTCCTGAAAGATAAGCCAATATTTCCCGACCGTCCTCAAAACGAACTTTGAAGTTAGTGGCCGGCAGAGCTTCGATTACAACGCCTGTAACTACCATGCGTGAGAGATACTAACATAAAGACCGTTAGCCAGTCAATCCGCCTCTTCGTCGGATTGACTCGCCGAAGAGGCAAGTCAACCGTTTAGGCGGCGATCTTTATGCGGTTTACTATAATGATTTCCTTGAAATCAGTCAATAAAAAGGCTCCTGAACTATTCTATGTTAATTTTAACTTTTTCGGGATCCGAAGGGACCTTATTTACCCATATCGGCCATAAGTCCGCTTTCCCGCCATCAATCCCGGGAATTGAAAATATTGCGGCTTTTAATTCCGATTCGTTTTTCCCCAAAATAGAATGTACAAAAGAGTCTGTCGCCAGACTGCGGGCCCAAACTGACCGAAATTCAACGGGGATTTTTACTTTTCCGGAAGAAAAGTCTGTTTCTGGGCTCCCGTAAGAAAAATCTCTGCTTTTCAAATCAAAATCTTCAGGATGCTCTTTTCTAAACTTCTCTCTCATAAGAGAAACCATATCTTCTTCGCGAAAAGCTATAACTCGAGCCTCGAGCATAACTCCATAAGCAAACTCTCCCTTTTCATTTACATCAAGAGCGTCTCCGTTTTTGACAGTCACTATGTCTGTTGTACCGTCAAGCGTCTTAAATCCGGAAGGAATAGAGGCAGCTATCTCGGCGCGCAACACGCCCTCGACTTTTTCCCGAGAAATCCGTTCGGCATTTCTGATATCTTCTTCGGTGGGAACTTTAATCTCTCCGACAAGTCCTCCACTGGCGCCTTCTTTCAGCTCTCCGTAAAACCCGTCGTATTTTGGCGTTCCTTGAAAGCCGGGAATCCGCAATTTTGCAACCGGTCCCGTATTGTATGAATCCCCCGCTTCATCTGCTGTGACATTAATATCCACCGATGACGGAGTTATCTTTCCCTCAATCACTTTTGCTCCCGGAACGGTAACGGATGAAATTATTCGAAAGACTTTCCCTTCCGGCGTTACAAAACGGGTATTTTTTACCAGAGGCTGAGCGTCGGAACTGTAACTGTTGTAAATAGTGAGCTTTCCGGATGCTTTGTTCTCTACCTTCTTGGAGCCGCTCGCAGGAAAAGAATAAACGCCATTTTTCGATATTTTAAAAACTTCCGCCGGTATTGCCGAGTTGTCGGAAGATACGGAGGAGATTGAAGAAGACGCAAAAACAGGGCCGGAAAAACTCCAATCTGTTTTCTTCATCGTAATTAAGATATCCGCTCTTGGAAGAATAAAAATTCCCAAATAGACAAACAGCACGACCGCTAATAAAGCGGAAAATCCGATAATTACTTTCTTGAACGGCCTCTTCTCGCGATTTCTTTGCCAAACATTCTCTTCCGCATCGGTTTGATTAAGATCGACTTCTTCGCTCTTCGGCAAATCGGTTTCTTTTTCCAATTCTTCGCAAACAGTTTCGCATCTTTTCTCGCATTCTTCTCTTATAACCATGGTTCCGCGAGGCTTCTTCTCTCCCGCAGGAACAATATCGGCAAGCGGAAATCTCGATTTTTTGAAAATTGCGTCAGCAACGGCAAATCCGCAAGCGGCGGCAAGCTCCAGAGCGTCTCCGTCAACCGACTCGACAGTCACGTCTTTGCGCACAACAGCGACTTCTCTTTTTAGAAGCTTGAAATTTTTCGGATCGGAAACAAAAACAGACCCTTTAGGCACATAAAGGACAATATCATCATCCGGACAAGACAGGATCTTATGGACAACGACTGCAGGCGCGTCTGTTTTTGTAATGTATATTTTTTTCATCTCTATTTATTGCAGGACAGCCACTTCATTCTTCGGCGGGCAATCTTGTTAAAAGCGCTGTCTGTGTCGGAACGGTCAAGTTCTTGAAAGGCGATTTCCGCAATACCTATTGCCGGAAGAAAATTAAATCTTATCGAGTTGTCGATTTGCGAAACATTCTTTGGATTGAGCTCCGCGAAATCATCGGACATAACATAAACCAACGGT
>JAQTRD010000017.1 GCA_028711965.1 Candidatus Colwelliibacteriota bacterium
CCGACCGCGTCTCCTCTTTTCCACCAATTCTTATCCCGATAAGCCATTATCCGGATTTTAGAGAAGTCCAAGTCTTCCGAAACTTCCGGTCCCAGCTCTCCCTTACGGATAGTATCAGGCCCCTCTTCGGCTTCAATTCCGTATTTCTTGAATATGTTTTTCAGTATTTCAATCGATTCCCTGTCTTTCCCAATGCCCGAATTGTCGTCTCCCACGAAAACAGTCTGGTAGAGCCGGCTTGGATCAAGCTTAATCTCGTTGACAAGAAACTCGTACCACCATTCAAGCTGTTCTTTCTTAAAATAATCTCCAAGAGACCAATTCCCCAGCATCTCAAACATCGTGTCATGCCTTCCGTCTCCAACCTCTTCTATGTCTTCCGCGCGGAACGACTTTTGCGAATTAGCCAGACGTCTGCCGGACGGATGACTCTCTCCCAAAAGATAAGGAACAAGCGGGAACATTCCGCTGTTCACGAAGAGAAGCGTCGAATCGTTTTCCGGTATGAGAGACGCTGATGGAATTATCGCGTGCCCTCTCTCCTTATAAAAATCAAGAAATTTCTGCCTTATCTCTCTAGAGGTCATAATTTACCTGAATTATAAGGCAAAAATACAATGTGGGAAATGTGGGAGATGTGGGAAGTGTAGGAGATGTGGGAGATGTGGTGCCGCATCTCATTGCAAAACATTTGTTTCCAACAAGCATTCCGCTCTTCTGCAGAAGAGCGGAATGAGATTATATAAATCCAATAACCCTATGTTTCTTACGCTTAAGTATCAAAATTCTCGTTTTTAAATGCAGTTCTAGGTAAGTTAGAAAAACTAATAAAATCCTTATTTCTGGATGTAAGTCTAGGCGCGGGAAATAAAAAACGGCGAGCTGTACTGAACGTACTGCAAGCCGTTTTTTATGAAGCGCAACGACGGGTTACGCCGGAAATAAGGATTTTAGTATTCTTTTAATTTATTAGACCCAGCATGGAATCTAATCTTTTCAAGCGCTTTGGCCTCAATCTGCCTGATGCGTTCTCTTGTGACTCCGAATACCTTACCCACTTCTTCCAGGGTATGGGTAACATCGTCCGTAAGCCCAAATCTCAATTCTAAAATCTTCTGTTCCCTCTCCGTGAGATCGTCTAGAACCGCTTTGATCTGATCTTTCAAAAGTTCTCTCGAAACCGCCTGATCGGGAGAAAGAGTCTTCTCGTCTTCTATGAATTCAGAAAGAACCGAATCCTCTTCTTCGCCGACCGGAGATTCAAGAGACACGACCTCTTGGGATATCTTCTGAATATGATGAATCTTTTCGACGTCAATGCTCATTTCGGTCGCTATTTCTTCGGCAAGCGGTTCCCGTCCAAGTTCTTGCATCAGTTTTCTCTTTGCTTGAGTGTATTTGGAAATCGTCTCAACCATATGAACAGGTATTCTTATGGTTCGCGAATAATCAGCAAGAGCCCTCGTAATAGCCTGTCTTATCCACCATGTGGCATAAGTCGAGAATTTGAAGCCTTTCTTATAATCGAATTTTTGAACGGCACGGAAGAGTCCCAGGTTTCCTTCTTGTATAAGATCGAGAATCGACAGCTGGGGAGAACGATTGACATACCTCTTGGCAATCGAAACCACGAGACGCAAGTTTGCCTTTATAAGCCTTTGTCTTGCATCCTCGTCTCCTTGGCTTACCTTCTTCGCTATTTCTCTTTCCTCGGCTGACGAGAGTAAGGGAGTCTTGCCTATCTCCTTCAAGTATATCTGGACATTGTCGGCAAGCTCGGAACTAACCACAGCCGCCTCGCGCAGCTCTTTTTGCGTTATCTCATCTCCGGGAAGTTCTATAAGGTTGCCTACTTCAATTACCTTAATGCCTGCTTCTTCAAGCTGGTCATAAAGATATTCAAGAAAAGAAATATCCGTTTCTATGCGGGGAAAAGATTTTAATATTTCGACATCGGTAATGAATCCTTTTATCCGGCTTGCTTCAATGAGCTCGCTTAAAAGATCGGTATCAAACTTAAATCGTTTCTTACCCTCTTTTTTGGCTTCGACGCGCTTTATTTCCGTTTTTGCGCGCTTGACCGGTTTTACTGCCTTTTTCTTTTGGACGCGAACTGTTTTTTTAGGACGGGACTTTGCCGATGTCTTTTTCGGTTTGGCGTGCTTAACGGTCTTTTTTTTAGTCAGAGTCTTTTTCCCCTTCTTCATCTGCTTTTTGACCCTTCGGATACTTTTCTTGATTATTTTTTTAGCCATTTATTTTTTATTATTTGTATCTTCTATTCTCTTTAATGTCTCTTTGATATTTGCTAAAAAATCTTCATTATTTATACTACTCTTTAACTTTACACCAAGGGCAACTCTGCTATTTTCTCTCTGCTTGTCGCTTATCATATTGTCTATTTTCTCTGAAATTTCTTGAACCTTCACTAAGACTTCTCCATCTTCTATATTCCTTGATTTTATATCAAGAACAATTTTATCTCTTTCTTCTGAAAGATACTCTATCTCTAATTTTCTCTTAAGGTCCTCTATCTCCTTTTCCAAATCCTCATCGGTCTTATCCCCGTCATTTAGCCCTGACTTAAGGGTTATATCGGCTAGAATATTGTCGATTTTTTCATCGGCGGAAGGATCACCGAAAACAGCCATATTATAGAGATGTTTTGTCTTTTCTGGCAAATAGTCCTTATATTCCCCAAGCACATCCCTTCCGCCAATTCTTACTGTTAGATAGCAGATCCTATCGCCGATTAATTCCAATTTCGACAGCTTGCCTTCTTTTACCGGATATTTTTCCAAAGAGGATTCGCCGGGAACTGCATTAATGATTTTTGCAGCTTCTTCAATAATCGCCGACTCTTTTAAGCCGGAACGGTAAGAGATTTCTTTGAGCCAATGCTCGCGCTCCACCGCGCTTGGCATATTCGCCACTTTTCTGATCACAGTTCTGATATTTGTCTTCTTCTCCGTAATATCGCCGGAAGAAACCGGATATCTGGAAAAATAATATTCCATAGCCGGAACGGCAAGATCAGTCAGCTTCTTCATTTCTCCGGGAAAATTTTTGACTATGTCTGCCGGATCTTTAAGGCTTTTTACTTCCTCCGAAGACTTCGAAAAATCAAGCACGCGCACTTCAAAATCCTTATTGAGCGCCGAATCTATGCTTCTCTCCATTGCCATTTTGCCGGCTTCGTCGTTATCAAAATTCATAATAATCTTCGAGGTATGCCTCTTGATAGTCGAAAGCTGGTCGTCGGTAAGAGCAGTACCCGAAGTACCAACGGCGTTTCTTACACCGTCTTGATGGCACATGATGACATCCATCTGCCCCTCGACAAGAAGAGCGGATTCGGCATCTCTTATCCCTTCCTTGGCGCGCGACAGTCCAAAGAGCAGTCGTGATTTGTTAAAAATCGGCGTCTCGGGAGAATTCATATATTTAGCCGAATCTCCCCTGTCGAGTTGAGGCAAGATGCGACCGGAAAAACCGATTGTTTTGCCGAAGCTGGATTCGAGTGGAAACATTATCCTGCCTCTGAATCGGTCTATTATCTTTCCTCTTTCGGTCTTGATTGCCAAACCCGCCCGAGTAATGTCTTTGGCGTCAAACCCCTTATTCGTAAGATAAACAAAAAGATCATCCCAACCCTGCCCGGCAAATCCTATATCAAAAAAGTCGATTGTTTCAGAAGAGAGCCCTCTTTCTTTTAAATAGTCTTTTACAGCCGGAGCTCTGGATAATATTCCTTTGTAAAAATCAGCCGCCAAACGGTTCAGCTCGTAGAGAACGTCAAATTCTTTTTGATCAGTGAAGCCGGTCTTCGAAAGTTCCACTCCGGCTTTTTCGGCGAGGATCTTCAACGCTTCATAGAATTCAAGATTCTCGTATTTCATAAGAAACTTGAATATATCGCCTCCCTCGCCGCAGCCGAAACAGTGCCATATCTGTCTGTCAGGCGAAACCATAAAAGAGGGCGTCTTCTCCTTATGAAAAGGACAACAGGCCTTAAAATTACGGCCGGCAGGCCTCAACTCCAAAAAACCGCGCAAATACTCGACTATGTCTATCCTTGCCTTTATTTCCTCAATGGGAGTTCCTGCCATTCCTCAAATTAAACAACAATTCAACTCTTTTTCCAACATTAAGAAACCATAGGCAAGCAGCGCCTTTCTTCTTTTTATGCAACCCACCACCCATGATATTTCGTCTTTATGCTTTTGAAAGTATCTCGGAAACCATTCGAGCTTGGCCTCTGAATTTATCGAAGAGTCGAATGGTTGAGAGTTAAGCTGCGGCTGTTCGCTGGAAACAGCCGACAGCGTCTTTTAAAAGCATAAAGACGGAACATTTTACCTCACCCCGAATCTTCGAAACGCCGCCGCAATTATGTGATCCAGCAGCATCGGCATCGCCATTCCTCCGGCAGCAGCGGATAGAGGCAAGAGATGATCTTTGGCCATTCCCGGTATCGTGTTTATCTCTAAAACGAATATCCGGCCGTCATTCGACATTATGAAATCGCTTCGCGTAACACCCGACGCTCCAATCACTTTATGTACCAAAAGAGCGGCTTTTTGAACGCCTTCGAGTTCCATCTTATTCAGGTTAGCCGGGATGACAATCTTAGAAGCGTCAGGAGAATATTTGGAATCATAATCGAAAAACAATGACGATTTCGGAATAATTTCAGCAGGCGGAAGAGGAATGTCTCCCTTTTCCGTTTCGACAATCCCGACAGACAATTCCCTCCCGGAAACATAGCGTTGGACCATAGCGTGCCGGCTTATATCAAAGACTGCGCATAAGGCATCTTTGAGCGCACCTTCATTGCGGACAATATTCACGCCGATTGACGATCCGCGATCCACCGGTTTTACAACCACCGGAAATTCAAACGGCGGTCGGAAGCTCGCCCAGTCTCCATGGCTCGAAACAGCAGCCCATTCGGGAATAAGAAGGCCGTGCGCGGAAAATGTTTGCGCCGAAGCCGTCTTATTCATCCCGAGGGCGCTCGATCTAGCTGAACTTCCGGTATAGGGAAATCCAACTCCTTCAAAAAGGCTCTGGATTACTCCGTTCTCTCCATACTCCCCATGAAGGGCAATAAAAGCGATATCGGCAGATCCGATAACTGATTCAAACGGAATCTCCCACTCTCCGTTTCGATCAATAATGACAGGCATCGGATCGTATCTTGACGCATCAAGAGCACCGCATACGGCCTTTCCGCTCGCAAGCGACACATCATGTTCGACGGACGGACCACCCATTAAAACCGCAACTTTTATTTTCTCCATATATTTTGAATTTTTATTTTCGCCTTCCATATTTTTACATTTCCCCCAAGCGCGAAGCGCGATCCCTCATTTCGAACATCTCCCTCGTCTTTTTCTCTTCTTACATCTTTAACATCTTATATATACGATACAAGTTGGTACACCGGGACAATGACTGCAAGAGCTATAACGCCAACAATAAGACCGAGTGTTAAGAGAAGAATTGGTTCTAAGAAAGAAACAAGCACTTTCACTGAAGCATCCACCTCTGAAGCGTAAAAATCGGATAATGTTTCCAAGACATCCTCCATATGGCCGGCTTTTTCAGAAATGGCGATTAAATTTGTGACAACTCTTGGAAAATAAGTTTCCTTGCGGAAAGCCTCTCCTACCGTAAGCCCTTTAGCTATGCTTTCTTTTGAAATTCGGTTAAGGGATTCCTTGAGGTTGTCCGATCCGACAGCCCCGGCAGTAATTTCAAGAGCCTCCATAATAGGAAGTCCGGCGCGCAAGAGAGAAGAAAAAGTGGAAGCGAATCTTTGTATTGAAAGATGTTGGATTATAGTCCTTATAACCGGCGTCTTGTTTAACGCCCTGTCACGCACTGAAATACCAAGTCTGTTTTTGAAAAAGAAATAAACGAAAAACACGGTTGTCCCGATAAAGAGAGGAAATACTATTCCGGCATATTTTCCGAAGAAAAGCCCTATAGCGAAAACCACTCGCGAAAAGAGAGGGGGCTCTATTCCTGTTTGGGAAAAAACTCCCGCGATTTTCGGCAAAACGAATAAAACCATAAGAAGGAGAACCAAAATGGCAACAATAACAAGAATTATCGGATAAATCAGCGCTCCCCTTACCCTGTTATACAAGTCCTGGTCTTTTTCAAGGGTAGTTGAAACATTTGCGAAAACGCCGTCTAAGTTACCGGATTTTTCTCCCGCGCGGATAAGATTCACGATAACATCGGAAAAGTACTGCGGATACTTCCCAAAAGTTGTGTAGAAAGGCTTTCCCTGGCCAAGATTTTCTCGAACTTCGACTAAGAATGATTTCATTACCGGCTTGTCAAAGTCCGCAATAAGAATGTCGATCGCCTTAAAAAGATCTGTCCCAACCTTAAGCATCAACGCCAGATATTTGGTAAGGAAAACTTTATCGGTAAGGGTTATCTTCTGGCTGAATATCTGCAACCCTCCCTTCTTCATTTCAGATGTTATCGGTTTTATCGATATGGGCTTGTAATTTTGACCCGCAATCCACTCCAAAACTTGAGTCGGAGTGTTTGCATCCATTTCGCCTTCTACCATCTTGCCTGATGGCAATGAGGCCACATATCTATATCTCATCTATTTAATAAATATTATACTCTTTTTTTATCATCAGAATTTCAAATTTGGAATTTTATTGGAAATTAGGATTTGGAAATTGGAAATTTTTCGTCTATTCCTTTATGACACGGAGCAGTTCTTCTACGGTGGTCAGTCCTTTCTCGACTTTGCGAAGGCCGTCTTCAAACATCGAAATCATCCCTTGTTGCCTGGCTACTCTCTTCATCTCGTCGAGAGACAAATTGGGAGAGACGATTATTTTCCTTATTTCTTCGGTAACGTTAAGCGTTTCGAATATGCCTATTCGGCCACGATATCCAGTATTGCCGCACGATGGGCACCCTTTTCCCTTATAGACGAATTTGGGCGGCTTGAACGACTCTCCCACTCCCAACTCGTCCATCTGTTTTTTTAATGAAGCTATTTCTGACTCCTGCGGAGGCAGGGAATAAATGCACTCCATACAAACCTTTCTCACAAGCCTTTGGGCGATTATAAGATTTAAGACCGCCGCCTCGAGAAAAGGAGGAATGTTCATATCCATAAGGCGGGGCACGGTGGTCGGCGCGTCATTTGTATGAAGGGATGAAAGGACCAAGTGTCCGGTAAGAGAAGCTTGCACTGCTATGGATGCCGTTTCGTCATCTCGGATTTCTCCGACGAGGACTATATTCGGATCTTGTCGGAGAATAGACCGGAGACCAGTGGCGAACGTTATGCCCGCCGCCGGATTTATCTGCGTCTGGTTTATATATTTAATGTTGTATTCGATAGGATCTTCGATCGTGACTATATTAACCTCCGGACGGTTAAGTATGTTCAATATGGAATAAAGAGTAGTCGTCTTTCCCGATCCGGTAGGACCTACCACAAGAATCATTCCATAACTTTTCTTTATATTCTCCTCAACGATAGCAACCGTATCTTCAAGCATTCCGATCTCTTGAAGAGCAAGAGGCCTTTGGGCAGCCGTGAGAAGCCTCATTGTTATCTTCTCGCCATAGAACGTCGGTATGACAGCAACGCGAATATCAAGAACATCCGGCCCTATTTTATATCTAATACGTCCGTCTTGGGGCTTGTAGTGTTCGTCCATCTTAAGAGCCGCCAGAAGTTTTATGCGCGCGATGATTGCGGCATGCACCGCTTTGGGCACTTTCATCATCTCATGCAGTATTCCGTCAACCCGATAGCGGACAAGTATGCCGTCTTCAAATATTTCAAGATGAATATCGGAGGCACGCAAGTTTACGGCATAGGCGATTATATTGTCGACAATAGCGACGATCGGAACGTCCGCCGCAGCTTCTTCTCCCCTCTTGCCGATTCGAAGAGATTCATTGATATTGTCTTCTATAAGCTTCTTAAAGTCCTCTGATTGTTTCTGCCCGTATAAGGCAAAGCCCTTCTTCAGATCTGAATCGATTGCCAGGTACGGCCTTATTTTCGCGCTCAAATATTGGCCCAAGAATTCTATAGCCTCCAAATCGGAGGGATTCTCCATTGCGGCTGACAGTGAGCCGTCAGCTTCACGGCCAAAAATAATAACTCTTCTCTGTCTTGCGAGAGATTCGGGAAGAAGATGCAAGGCCGTCTCGTCAATAGATTTAAGGGATAAATCAGCCAGAGGAATATTGAAGTATCGGCTAAGGATCTGGAACAAATAGCCCTCGGCAACAATGTTTTTCGATACCAATACTTCTCCGACGTTCTGTTTGAGACGCGCCGCCTCTTCGGCAATAGCATCAAAAGCCGCCGCATCAATAAACCCTTCTTTAACGGCAATTTCTTTT
>JAQTRD010000018.1 GCA_028711965.1 Candidatus Colwelliibacteriota bacterium
AAAAAATTCATAGATAGATCAAACCAGCTTATTCTCCTTCCAGATACTTACAATAGCGATGATTGGGGAATAGGAGGGAGATACTCTAAAGAGTAAAAGAGAATCCGCCGATGAGGCGGATTTTCAAAAGAAACGTGAATGTCGTAAATTATTCGGTTGTTTTTCCGTCGAAGTGCTCTTCGCTTGCCATTGCTTCAGCTTTGGTTCTGCGAACAACGCCATCCATATGCTCCGGAGGTGAATAGAGAGTGTAAAGCTTCAATGCCGAAACGGACGAGGTGTTTATTATATTATGTTTTGCGCCCGCGGGAACGACTATGGCCGACCCGTCCGATATCGCATACTCGATTCCATCCAGTACGGCTTTTCCTTCACCGGATTCTATTCTTAAAAATTGATCCAAATCATGCACTTCTTCTCCTATATCATCATTGGGAGCAATTGACATAAGGACGAGCTGGCTGTTCTTTGCCGTATACAGGACCTTGCGAAAATTGTCGTTTTCGATAGTTAATTTTTCAATATTATCTACAAATCCCTTCATTGGTATTTTTTGTTTGATTTATCTTATTAGAATGATACCATATTGAGCGAAAGCCCTTGTCGTTCAATGGATAGGACGCGAGATTGCGGATCTCGTAATAGGGGTTCGACTCCTCTCGAGGGCACAATAAAATAGTCTGCTTTAGTGGGCTATTTTATTGTGCTTTACCCGAGAGAAGAGTCGAACTGAAAAGGGGTCGGGAAAAACCGCTCGGCAGTTTTTCCCATGGTGGAGGTACTGGAACCGCAAGGTTTCAGAACGCAGCTTCGCGAATTACGCGGAGCGAGTAGAGAGATTCCTCTCGAGGGCACCATTCAGTCATAGCCTTTATTCTTTTGAAAGTCGCGATATACGCGCCGTGCCGGCGCGTATTCGCTCGACCCTCGGCATTCAATAATGAAGCAATATGAAACGCTTCCGAGACGCTTTCAAAAGAATAAAGACTATGACTTTTATTAAAATTGTCATAATGTAATCCGCTTCGCGGATATTTTTTCGAGAGGGGTCGAACATCGGACTGATGATTCGTTTTGTAATTAGATTGACAGCATAGATTATATGTTGTATTTATAAATTAGACTTATTTAAAAAGGAGGCTTTTTGATGTCAAGAGGGAAAGAAAACGTTATTTTCCAGGAGGGTAATTTTGTCACCCTTAACGGAAATATGGCGCAATTACACGGAGAAGGACCATTCCGAGTGGCTGATGTGTGTTGGGTGCCTTCAAGGTGTACTTGCGGAGCTAAGGGGCTTTATGGCCATGACGTCAAGTTGGGCGATCATGAGGCTTGGTGCGATGTTCAGCGCCGAAAAACAATGGAACATCCGCAGCTTGTCACTATAGAGACATCGGACGGACTTGTCTGCTTATCCGGCGTACAGCTTACGTTGTTTGATTGTGAATAATGACGTTCCTAACCTTAAACTAAACCCCTCTTTCAAAGAGGGGTTTTTCTTATGTATCAATCGTCTTCATCATCGTTTCTGTCGCGAAAAACAATGTTTAGGACTCCTTTGACGAGAAGTATTACTCCGATGGCAATACCGATCGTTTTTCCCGTGGCAAACATTGCTTCGGTGTCTGCTGCAACTGTCAGACTGCAACTTCTTGCAAACCGTATCATCTCTTCAAAGAAGGATCCAAGAAGGGATGATCCGGCAATTGCGGCAATACCTGCGATAGGCAACGTGATGTATGACTTTGAAAGCGACTTAAACCAGCGAATGGTATAGTCGTCTTTCTCCTTTGGTAACAGCGGGCGCATTGTTGTGCTTGGCCCTTTCTTTGGAGAGAATTTAATCGGCTCATCCATAAGTGTTACCTCCTTTTTTGTTGGGAATTAACTAGGCTTATGATACCATTTTTGTATAAAAAGTCAAGCATAACGGATTCTTCGTTGTAAAAAAACATTTTTACGTGTAATTTTATCTATGTTTGACACCAAGGAGAGATGCCGGAGCGGTCGAACGGGACACGGTGCTAACGTGTTAGGCTCGCAAGGGCCTCCAGGGTTCGAATCCCTGTCTCTCCGCATAATAAGATAGCTTAATTGCTGAAAGGTAGTGGGATATTTTATTATTTGAATAGTAGAGGAATTCGAACGTTGAGTGGGGTCGGGAGAACGTTATAAACGGTCTCCCGTATAGGAAGATATTAGAAACCGTGGGTTTCTAAGGCAAAGCGAGCCCAGAGCCGAGCGAAGCCGTGAGATTCCCTCCCTCTCCGCATAATATTAGAACTTCTATGAAAAGACTTTTTAATAAACAAATTAGGATCCTCCTTATGACAAATGGATTGATCCTTATTGCTAGCGCAATGTTTGGTCCGATATATGCTCTTTTTGTTGAAAAAATCGGCGGTGATTTGTTAGACGCCAGCTATGCATTTGGCGCCTATGCGCTTGCTGCGGGAATTACAACACTAATTTCAGGTAAATACGCGGACAAATTAAAAGAGAATGAACTGATTGTGGTTTTTGGCTATGGAATTATGGGCGTGGCTTTTTTAGGGTACACGCTTGTTAATTCGATCTGGTCTTTATTGATTGTTCAAGTTCTAATTGGTTTAGGGGAAGCAATTTATTCGCCGGCTTTTGATGCTGTTTATTCCAAACATCTGGATGGACACAAGTCCGGAAGAGAGTGGGGGGCATGGGAATCCATAAATTATTTTACTACTGCTTTCGGCGCGATAGTGGGCGGCTTTTTAGTTATATCCTTCGGTTTTAATACAATGTTCATTGTTATGGGGTTATTAAGTTTTGCCAGCGCAATTTATATTTTTAAATTGCCGAGAAGACTCTTGTAGTATCGTTTTTATCGATGTCGGGGAATCAAACTGCCTTTAAGCAGATTTTACAAAAATATTTTAAGTTGAAAAATAAATGGATAATAACGGCAATCTTAGTAATCGCAGCGTCGGGCGCGGGTATCTTCTGGCTTGGTTACAAGAATGAAGACGAGATAAAACCGCCAGCAATATCTGATTACTCAGTCAGTGAAAAGTCAGTTGAAGAAATGACGGATTTTTATCGCATAACTGCCAAATATCCGATTGACCCTCTTGATAAAGACGGAGCGATAAAGGAGTTTATAGACTATCAAGTGAATCAGAGAAAAGAAGATTGGAAGACAGGAGGAGAAATACATAATCAGGAAAAAGAGCTGGAAGAGAGATTCCCTGACCGTCCGAAGATGGTGTATTCGATGGATATAATATATGAAAAATATGTTTCGGAAAAAATGGGAACGGTATCCTATGTTTTTACAATAGGAGAGTATACCGGCGGAGCGAATGCCAACGCTCGCGTACAGTCATTTAGTCTTAATCAAGAAGGACAGATTTTTATAGAGGATATTTTGGATTTGGCGAACAATTATAATGACGTAAACCTCTCAAAAACGCTTTTGGATAAGGCGCTCTCCGATTCGGAAAGATTCCCTGTTGCGGATATAGTCGAGGAAGGTCTCGGACTAGCTTTCCTGAAGGATGACGATATTACTTTTGATCAAAAGAAGTGCAGCTGCGACGGTTTTCTCTTCGCGTCCAATTTTCAAAATTTTGCCATAACGGACGATGGAATCATTTTCTTCTTTGGCAAGTATCAGATAACTATAGGCGCTTCGGGAGTGGTTGATATAGTTCTTAGTTGGTCGGAATTGGCTCCTTATTTGAAATAGTCTCAAGAGTCATTAGAGCGAGCTCTTAAATGAAAAAAGACCAGTCGTATGACATGGTCTTTTGTAGAATAAAAAGGGTCTTTGTTTAGCCCCAGGTGCATTGGCACCCAACTTTTGGAAAACGTTCCAGAAGACAGTGTTACCACTGATTTTGTAACTTCTGTGATCGATTGCATCCGATCGCCGACGCTTCCGTAACCCGGAAAAAGACAACGCATGCAAGCTTTAGCATCTCTTCCGTTTCGACTCTTCCCCATTCCAATCAAGTTGGAATCTCGCACTACGCAAGTGCTTACCGATAACTAGATCGCGGAGAATCGAGTTTTCTTTTTTCAAAGACCTACTTACAGACTATAAAATATCTAATATATGTCAATAGAAGGCCGTGATAGTTTATTAAGAGAAATGACACTTGTTTGATTAATAAAATTTTTATTGGCAATTTTCTTGTATTTACCTTACTTTTTTGCTACCTTGACAAGGCTAATGACGGAAGAAAAGGCACAATTGAAAAAGAGGCCTCCTATAGTTGTCGTTTTAGGGCATGTTGATCATGGAAAAACAAGCCTTTTGGACTATATACGAAAGTCTCGGGTAGCTACCCGAGAAGCCGGAGGAATAACGCAATCAACCGGAGCTTACGAAATCATCCATAATGACGAGAGGATTACATTTGTTGACACCCCGGGACACGAAGCCTTCCGAGCTATGAGAATGCGAGGAGCGACGATAGCCGACATCGCGGTACTTGTTGTTGCCGCCGATGAAGGACCGAAGCCTCAAACAGAAGAATCGATAAAGATTCTCGAAGAATCAAACACGCCTTACGTTGTCGCTTTCACAAAAACGGATTCGCCGAGAGCCGATATCGAAAAGGTAAAGAATGATCTTATGAATGTAGGGGTTTTCTTAGAGGGTTACGGAGGAAGCGTAAGCTATCAAGGTGTTTCCTCGAAGACGGGAGAAGGTATTTCGGAATTGCTTGATTTGATTCTCTTACTTGCCGAAGTTTCCGAATTGAAGTATGACCCTTATGCAAATCCGCGAGGTTTCATTATTGAGTCAAGAAAAGATAGCCGCAAAGGAATAGTTGCGTCCGTGATATTGAAAAATGGTATTCTTCGTCCGGGAATTGACGTGAAAACAATTACCGCTTCCGGGCGTATAAAGATACTTGAAGATTTTACCGGTTCTCCGGTAAAAGAGCTTGTGCCTTCGGCTCCGGCGGTAATAATAGGGTTTGAGGAGATTCCTGCAGTCGGAGAAGAGTTTATTTGCGGCGATGCCGACGTGTCAGAAATTCTTTCAAGAGAAGTGAAGAATAAGCCTTCTTCGGAAGAGAAGAAAGAAAATATGCTGCCAGCGATACTGAAAGCAGATGTGGCAGGATCCATCGAAGTTCTGAGAGAGATAATGGAGAGTAAGGTAAAAATATTAGACGCGTCTTCCGGAGATATAAGCGACGGGGACGTAAAATCCGCATCAGCGGCGGGAGCCGTCATAATTTCATTCCGATCGAAATTCGGGAATAAGGCAATTGAATCTTTTGCCAAGAATCAGAGAGTGACTGTCCTTGACTCCGACATAATATACGAGCTTGTGAAATCGGTTGACGAATATGTGGAAGCAAACACCGCTCCGGAGATTGCCGGACGTCTTGAAGTATTGGGCGTCTTCGGTAAAAAAGAGGACAAGCAGATAATCGGCGGGAAGGTGTCGGATGGAGTCATTAGAACCGGCAAAAAAGTTGAAATTCGCCGGAAAGGAATATCTCTGGGAGACGGGAAGATAATTAACTTACAGATAAGCAAAGTCGATGCAAAAGAGGTTCCGGCCGGAACGGAATGCGGGATACTCATTGATTCGATGGCAACAATCAAAATAGGGGATGAGCTTTCGCAAACAGCAACTAAATAGCCTTATTAGGAACGAGCTTGTTCCTGTCATTCAAAAAGAAGTTGATTTTCCGGCGGGTGTTTTAACAACGATTACGAGAGTCGAAGTTTCGGATGAATCGGAAAGGGCTGCCGTTTTCGTAAGTGTAATACCGTCGTCTGATAAAGAGGGTGTGATGAGGATCCTTAAAGGAAAAAGGAGCGAACTTCAGTCTTTTTTATTCAAGCGCCTTAAAATGAGAGTGGTGCCGCAGATATACTTCGAATATGATGCCGGGCCGGAGAAGGCGGCAGATATCGAGAGGATAGTACTAGAAGAGAAAAACTAAGTTAGTTATAATCTGGTGGTCTTGTCTGGCCTGGTAGCCAAGTGGTAAGGCAAGGGTCTGCAAAACCCTTATACGCGAGTTCGATTCTCGCCCAGGCCTCCCTATTAGTAATATTTACTGTCCTTTATATTAATTGTGGGAAAATATATACTCGATAAGTTAGCCCAGGTGTTGGAATGGTAGACAATGGAGACTTAAAATCTCCTGCCGATAAAACGGCGTGTGGGTTCGAGTCCCACCCTGGGCACTTATATCAAGAACGCCGCCTTTGACAATTACTTAAATAAGTGTTATTTTCCAATCATTAAAAACTTAATATGAAATGAGAGGAGAGTGATGGAGGTGGAGCCTTTGTTCATTGAACAAAAGTCTCCCGAGATAAGAAATGCTCTCGATAAAGCGCCCATTTACAGAAAAAGGGTAACGGTAAAAGCTCGCAAGGCTATTGCCGGAGAAGAGATAACAACCTTTTTCAATGATGGCGCGGGAATTACGAAAGAAACTGAAAATACAGCCGAAGAAGGAGATTGGATCGTTACCAGTCCTCTCGGCGAGATATATATTGTTAAGGAAAAAATCTTCAACGATTCATACAGAGCTATCGGTGAAGACGGTACATATAAGGCCCGAAAGTTCTGTCGGGCAATAGTTAATCCGTACGGGGGACCTGTGAAGATTATGGCTTCATGGGGAAGTTACCAGTCTGGCGGAAGTAACTGCTACATAATTGATTCATGTGACGAAGAGGGAAAGAGAGATAGTAGCCCGTATATCGTGGCTGCTGAAGCCTTTGACGCTACCTATGAGCTGGTCGAAGACTTCGATAAAAAATAAAAAGAGCTTTTTTAAAGCTCTTTTTTTATAACCATTCAAGACGGATGTCTATTCTCCGGACTTCACTTTCAATTTTCTCATCTTTCCTTTGGAGATCTTAGGCAAACGAATATGAAGTATGCCGTTTTTGAAGTCCGCTTTTGCTTTGTCCGGATCTATCTCTTGAGGCAATATTATGGATCTGGAAAATTTTCCCCAATAACATTCCTGATAGAGATAATTCTCTTCCGATATCTCTTCTGATTTTTGCCTTTCTCCGCGGATAGTGACTGCCTCGCTTGATATGTCTATATCAATATCTTCCGGATCCACGCCGGCCACGGTAGACTCTATGACGATATCGTCTTCGGTCTGATAAACGTCGATCGTAAGCTGCCCTTCGCTTTCTTCTTGGAGAAAGTCGTTGTTAATCTCAATATTTTTTTCTTTCATGGTAGTATTGCTTTATTTTATCAAATTCATAGAAAAGAATGAATGACAGAAGCAATAAGAACACAATAGGCCACCTTTCAGGTCCGGAAGCCAATATGAGAAAGTTGAATACAGTATGTATTACTGTTGCCACAACAACTCCGATAAATAGCCTCTGTTTGGCCCAAAAATAGCCAAGCATACCGGAGGATAGAGCGTGCATAAGAGTTGCTCCCACAAACCGAAGAATAGTAATGCCGGCAAGCTCCGCTATCGAAGCTGCGGTTGAAAAAAAGAAAAAGTTCTCGACTGTGGCGAATCCCAAGGCGGCGGTTATCATATAAATCATGCGGTCAATCGGCTCGTCAAAATGCCTGCTTGCGCCGACAAAAATGAACACTACGGCAAACTTTATAACTTCCTCTATGAGAGCATTTCCGGAAATAGACAGGATGGAATATTCTTCTACGGACAGGCAAGAGCACAGAAGACCGAATAGTTTTTCCATTCCTATTGCGGCAAAAGCTGAGATCATTCCTATAGCGAAAGTTTTTGTGATAAGCAGTCTCGGTTCCGGTTTTGCGCGGTCTTCAAGAAGAAAGAATACTAACCAAATGGAGCTTAGCACGAAGCCAAGCAGCGTGATGATCGGAAAAGTATATATTCCTACCATGGCTCGGTCATAAGCATATTTCCTTTCTTCGTTTTATTGGGCATATTTTGCCAGATTGATTCAGTTACAAAGGGCATAAACGGATGAAGCATCTTTAAACACTCTGAAAGGATTATTATAAGCTTCTCTTTCGCCGCTTCAGCGTCCGCCTCGGCGAACTTTCGGCGAGACGGGTCTTTCAAATCATCCGATTTAATTCTCTCTTTAGATTCTTCGATTACCTTT
>JAQTRD010000019.1 GCA_028711965.1 Candidatus Colwelliibacteriota bacterium
CATTTTTTGGAATCAAAAATAATCTCTTTCATCGTCAGCTAATAAGCGAGAGTGTCAACGGTTATTTTTTCTTTCTCCTTAGGAAGGCCGGAATATCCCAAACATCATTCTTATCTTCATCTTCTCCCTGTTCTTCCTTTTTGATAACAACCGGAGGAACAGACGCTGTCTCCTTGAAATCTTTTTTCGTTTCTCCCGAAAAAAGGCTTTCCATTTTTTCGTTCTTAGACGCATCAGCCTCAAAAGGACGCGGCTTGGATATCGCGCTGTCATCCCCTACAAGAGAATTGCCAGAAACGGGCTTTTTGAAGCTTGATGGCGAAGCAAAAAGCGTAGTTTCTCGATGCCCTGAAACGCCTAGTCCGTTAAATCCGGTAGCGATAAGGTTTATTTTAAGGGTTCCCTTCGCAACACGCCTGTCAAAGTACGCTCCGAATATTATGCGCGCTCCCTGGTCCGCGTTTTCCGTGATTATCTTCGCCGCTTCGTTTATCTCGGACATTTTAAGATCGGCTCCACCGGAAATGCCAAAGAGAACTCCTTTAGCTCCTTCTATTGATCTCTCTAAGAGAGGAGAGTTTATAGCTTGTGTAGCGGCTTTAATGGCGCGATCCCCTCCGGTGGCGGAGCCAACGCCGACGATGGTAACGCCCGCTCCCTGCATAACGGCTTTAATGTCGGCAAAATCAACGTTAACAAGGCCCGATGAAGAAATTATCTCCGATATTCCTTGAACGGTATTTTTCAAGACTTCATCGATCTTAGCAAAAGCTTTCATAACGGATGTGTCGTTCCCGATGATGGAAAATACCCGATCGTTCGGAATGACTATAAGAGAATCAACTCTGTCGCGAAGCCGGCTTATTCCTTCATCGGCAATCCTCATTCTCTGAGTTCCCTCGAAAGCAAACGGCTTTGTGACAACAGCAACGGTCAAGGCGCCGACTTCTCTCGCGCACTCGGCTATTACCGGAGTGGCTCCTGTTCCCGTTCCCCCTCCCATTCCGGCGGTAAGAAACACTAAGTCCGCTCCTTGAAGCGCTTCGATTATCTCGGAGCGGCTTTCTTCAGCCGATTGGCGGCCCACATCCGGATTCATACCAGCTCCCATACCTCTTGTAAGATTGCGCCCTATGTTAATTCTATGGCGGACGGTAGATTTCTCAAGATCTTGAATGTCAGTATTCAGGGCAATGAATTCGACTCCGCGAACGAAGTCATGGTTCATTCTAGTAACGGCATTTCCTCCTCCTCCGCCTATACCGACAACTTTTATCCGAACCACTGGAGCAGAAGCTTCCTCTCTGTTCGGAGTAAACATTTTTCTTGCCGGCCTCGAAGCCGCTTTTTTCACGGTCTTCCTTTTGGTAACTTTTTTCTTGGAGGCTGTTTTAGCCTTATTTTTGTTCTTAGTCATTATGGCAACATGTTTCTTAATACTTGGACAAACCAATTGCGGCTGCTATGCCCCGATTTTACAGAACCTCCGCTTGCATCGAAAGAGTGGAGAATAAGTCCTAAAACAGCGGCATATTCGGGAGACTCGGCGTATTCTACCAGACTTTGGTCATGAACTTCAAAAGGAGAAAGGTTGGGCAAGCCGATTTGAGTGGAGAGCTTCAATTCTTGTCTTGCTAGGTCGGCAATACCCGGCAGCTTGGCGCCGCCCCCCACAAGAACCGCTCCGGCAGGAAGCCGTCCCGCTTTGCCGATGACCCGCAAATCATTATTAACAAATTCAAATATTTCCTGGATCCTCGACTCAATGACTTCGGCGACAAACCTTCGGGAAGGATTGCCGGAAGCATTAATGTCCACTTTCTTTAAATCTATTACGTCTTTCGACGGCACATCTTTGGACACCGCATATCCATGGGTGATTTTAATCTTCTCCGCAATGTCCACTTGAATCTTTAACGCAACAGCCAGATCATTTGTGATATGGGACGATCCGACAGGGAACATATTGGTATGCAAAAGCTTATCTTCTTCATACACGGCAATGCCCGTTGTTTGAGCGCCTATATCTATTATCACAACGCCTAGTTCGCGCTGGTTTTTTGAAAGGACAGAGCGGGCCGAAGCGAGCGGATTAAAAACAAGTCCGCCGACCTCTCCTCCGCCAACTTCAACGCATTTTCTTAAATTTTTAACCGATGGAGCAAACGCATCGACAATAAGGCTCGACACTTCAAGTCTGGCTCCGATCATCCCGAGAGGATCTTTTATATCCCCGATGCCGTCAACAACAAACTCTCTTGTGAGGGTATGGAGAATCATTCTGTTTTGGGGAAGATTAATCGCCTGTGACGCTTTGACCACTCTGTCGATATCGTCCTGATATATTTCGGAATTTGCGCGCGCTACGGCAATTATTCCCCTCGATATTTGCGATCGAATACTTGATCCTCCCACGTTCATCCAAACATTCCTGATGGCGGGCCTATAGAATGACTTCACTTCTGAAATAACATCGCTGATGGTGCGCGCCGCATCGTCCATACTGACGACCGATCCCTTTCTTATGCCCGAAGACGGTTTTTCTGCGCCATAAATCAGTCTGATTTTTTCTTTGCCGGCCTCGGCAACAACGGCCTTGACGTTTTCAGAGCCGATGTCTAATCCGAGAACAGTGTTTGTTGCCATTTTGTCTTTTGTTTAAATTATGAAGCCCGCTTTGCGGAGAATTTCTTTTTCTTTCTTTTCCATACGAATTTCGTCCGTCTTCTTTATGTGATCGTATCCCACAAGGTGGAGAATCCCGTGCACCAGAAGCCTCCCGATATCCTCATTATGAGCGGATATGTATTTTGGCGCAAGATATATTTCCCCAAGATGGCGCAAACGTGTTTCCGGATGGGGTATGTCTGGATCTTCAAAAGAAAGGACCGTAGTCGGCTTATCTTTCTTGCGATAAGCCATATTTATATCGCGCATCAATTCGTCGGAAACTAGAAATATGTCGACCTCGCATCCGGAGAGGCGAAGGGCGGAAAGAATTTTTTCAGCCGATCGTTTTATGAAGAGATCGGTCCTTCTGTCCTTAATGCTTCCGGAATTGTCTTTTTTTACTCTTTTATTCAGATTAGCCATTAAGACAGAAGCGACCGGATCATTTCCGAAACAACTTTACCGTCGGCTCGCCCTTTGAACTCCGCCATCGCGCTCTTCATAACGCTTGCGAAGTCGCGGTCCCCGGCGGCGATGATCGGTTCAATCACATTTTTTATCTCTTCATCCGACAATTCCGGCGGCAGATATTCTTTAATGACCGCCAGTTCCTTCTCTTCATTCTCTTTCAGATCGTTTCGGCCAGCATCCCCATACATTGCAATCGATTCCTTTCTCTTCTTTGCTTCTTTCTTTAACACGGCAATAACATTTTCGTCAGTCAGTTCTTCAGACTCCCCTTTCCCGCGGAGGGCGATTGACTCATTCTGCATAGCGGACGACAAGAGACGTAAAACTCCTAGCCGGAACTGATCGGCGTTTTTCATTGCGGACTTAAGATCGGATATTATCTGTTCTTTTATCATTAGATTATTATAGGCTTCCTCGAATAAACTTGAAAATCAGATAAAAAACCGCCCCGGCGCGAAGCGGCAAGGGGCGGATTTTATCTGGTCTATATGAGGCCTTCTTTCCTCATTTTGGCATATTCAGCCTTTTTAGCGAGGCGATGCAAGGCAGATTCGTGCACAGAGCGGGCATTAGGCACCCTCTTAGAGAATCTCCTTCTCTTGTTCTCTAAAAAGACTCCGGACTGTTGAACTTTCTTTGAAAATCTAAAAATGACCGATCCGGCCGATTCTCCTTCTTTTTTCTTAACAGTGATAGGCATTTGTTCAATATTTAAACACCCTATTGCCGTCTTGGCAAGTTATGCCCCAATAATCTTATTTTTAATCGTCCGCAAAGGTTCTTTTGGGGGAAATTTCACAATCGAGTGGATTGACCCGCCTCCGTCACCCGCATATCGGGGAATTATATGTATATGGAGGTGATCCACTAAATTACTGCCGTGATTTATGCCGATCGTGAATCCTATGGGAGACAAGGTCTTTTTAAGCAGAGAAGTCATATCTCTTACAACCTTGAATACGGGACCAACTTCTTCCTCCGGCAAATCAAGAATATTTTCGGCGTGAACTTTCGGGATAACAACCAAATGCCCCTCAGTCAAAGGGTTTATATCTAAAAAGGCTAGAGCGTGCTCGTCTTCATATATTATTTCGGAAGGGATATCCTTAGCGGCTATCTTGCAAAAAACGCAGTTCATATTTACGATTTAAGCCTTTTTTTTATCTCTTCAACAATCTTATTTAACGGAACTGTTTCTTGAGCCCCTGTTTTCATATCGCGAACTATGGCAGCATCTTCATACACTTCCTTTTGTCCTAATATCAGAGCTATCGGCGATCCCTCTTTGTCGGCAGCTTTCATTTGAGACTGCAATGAATCTTTTCCAAGAGCTTCCGTAACACGAATGTTTGCCTTATGGAGTTCTTCTATAAGAGCGAAAACTTTTTTCTTAGCCACCTCGCCAACGTGAACAACGAATATTTTTTCTTTTCGGCGCGGTTCAAAAACAATGTCCGCCGATTTTAAGATGCCTATTATGCGGTCAATTCCCATAGCGACTCCGACGGCGGGAGTGGGCCTTCCTCCAATAAGGTCTGCCAGATAGTCATATCTTCCCCCTCCCCCTAAAGCTATATTCTCTTCTTCGGTAAAAAACTCAAAAACCGTTCGATTATAGTAATCAAGCCCTCTGACTAAGTAAGGATTAAGTGAATACGGCAAGCCGATCTCATCTAAAAATTCCAAGACTCCTTTAAAATGGGCGCGGCACGGACTGTCAAGACTATCCAATATGGACGGAGCTCTGTTCTTTATCTCCTCGCACCCCTCCTCTTTGCAGTCTAAAAGGCGAAGAACGTTGGTATCCATTCTTCTCTCACAATCCTTACAGATGGCCTTACCTTTTTTCTTGCTGCCGGCAGCCAATTCCTTCCTGTAAAAATCAAGCAGTTTTTTGCGGTAGATTGTGCGGCACGATCTGCATCCGATGCTGTTAATCTGAATAATCGGATTTTTTATCTTCATGCTTTCTAAGAATCTGACAGCAGCAACAATGACTTGAGCGTCATACACAGGGTCTTGCTCTCCGCCAATTATCTCAAATCCAGTTTGGTAAAACTGCCTGAAGCGGCCGGACTGCGGATTTTCGTGACGGAATTGCGGACCGTAATACCAGAGCTTGACCGGTTGAGGAAGGCGGCTCATTCCGTTCTCAATGAACGAACGCATAACAGGAGCCGTCATCTCGGGACGGAGAGATAGACTGTCTCCTCCTTTGGTTTTCAACGAGAACATTTCTTTTTCGACGATATCGGTTCCTCCTCCAACTCCTCTTGAAAATAAATCCGTATTCTCAAGCACTGGCGTTTCAACGTAACCAAAGCCGTATGCTTCAGCTATATCCGAAGCTGTCTCTCTGGCTCTCTCCCAATAGGCCGCCTCCGATGGAAGGATATCTCGCATTCCTTTTGGGGCTTGGAAAGCGGGTTGCTTTTTTGCCGTTATTTCCTTCTCTTTTGGAGCGTTCGTCATATTTTGTTCGTTCATTTGTCTTCGCCGGCAAACACTTCAAATGGCGGCCAAACCCTGAATTTCACCACGCCAACAATATCGCTTTTTTCGAGGGGTCCCCAACTCCGCGAGTCGAAACTGGCCGATCTGTTGTCTCCCATAACAAAGTACTGGTCTGTCCCCAAAACAAAATCTGATTTAGAAAAAGGCTCCGTGATAGCCGAACCAGGCAGATACTCTTCATCAAGCTCCTCTCCGTTCACAAAGATATCCCCATCCTGTATGGCGATTGTATCACCGGGAGCGCCTATTATGCGCTTGATATAAAAGAGGGATCTATTTCCCGGATAGTGAAAAACAACAACGTCTCCTCTTGAAGGATTTTCGAAACGGTATGATATTATGTCTACAACCAAATAATTCCCGTCCCAAAAATTGGGTTCCATACTTGCCCCTTGAACAAGAAAAGGCCTGGCAAGGAACTGATAAGAAATGAAAAGCGGAAGAAAAGCGACGCAGATTACCTCTACCGCTTCCCAAAAAATTAAATATATCTTCTTCATCTGGCCCGGGAGGCGCTTTACACGGCGCCGCTTCAAGTTTTTATATTAGTTGTATAATAACTATCATATGGATCAAACGCAAGCAATCGACGCAAAAGCAACTTGGAAATTAATTGTCGGGCTGGGGAACCCCGGCAAGAAGTACGAGAACACCTATCATAATTTGGGAGCGATGGCTGTCAGAGAGGCAGTCGGAGAAGGAAAAAAGCTGGAAAGGCCCTTCTCAATCTTTAAGAATAAGCCTTTTGAATACCTTAAAGAGAACGGCCTTATATTTATGAAGCCGACTGTCTTTATGAACGAGTCCGGTAGATCGGTTTCATCAGCAATAAAGCATTTTGACATAAAGCCTAATGAATTAGTCGTAATCCACGATGACGCAGACTTGCCGCTTGGAGACTATAAGGTGGAGTTCGGCCGCGGAAGCGCGGGTCATAACGGGGTCGCCTCGATTATCGAGGCGATAGGAGGTAACAATTTTTGGAGGATAAGAATCGGCGCGCGGCCGGAGAGAAAGACTTCTCTCATCGAGGAAGCATTTAGAGAAAAAGCCGGGGACTTTGTTCTCGATAAGATGCCTTCCGAAGATATGAGGATATCGAAACAAGTTTTAACGGAGATCAAAGCTCTGTACTTTGAATGACATAGTAAAAGCCACTCTCCCTTCCGGAATGGAGACTAAACTGGATAAAGGAAATTGTATATCGGATACTCCCGACATCGCGGCGAGTTGTTTATGAAAGCGGGAGACTGCGTCTGCTGAAGACGCAGTTCCGTTTATTGATACCGGATACGCAAGCGACCGAACGGCGATTCTCGTGATTTTAATGTCAGAGTTAAGGCCTGATATCTTTTCAATGAATGGCGATATTGTCGTCTCGCTATTCTTTGCTTCGCCAACAAGAATCACTAACTTATTTAACTCAGCCGCCTTGGCTGATAGGGTGGAGTATTCAGTAAGTTCTTCGCCGGACAGTCCGCGAATATTTGTGGATCCGACATTGAGTCTTATTCGGCGGAGGAATATATCGCCGGCGCCCATTATGAAAATTGTGAATACGAGAATACCCGCCACCACCTTGCCCCATAGCGATATGATGTCGAGCATTTGTCCTTGTCGGTATTCTTCTATGACTGTTAAAGGACCCAGTGAAATCAGATCGTCTTCCGATCGGGCCATTTTTCCTCTGATAGACGCCCCAAACGCGGCCGCCCATGACGGAGTCAGTCCTTCAGGAATAGACAAGGAAGAGACGGATACTGCTGGAAATTGTTCTTTAATAAGGGACGTGACCTTTTCGGACAATCCTTCTGCGTTCACGACAATATCTTTTATTTCATTGCCAAACCTGGAAAGGGAAAAATTTATCACCTTTCCTATTTCTGTGGATATGATCTGCTTGAGTTTTTCGAATGGGATAGACCTGTCTTCTTCCTGTATGTTCTTCCAAGAATAGAAATAATCAAAGCTCAAGCCTCCTTTCCGCGCAATCATAATACTCATTCCCTCGCTTGAAACGTCAACTATCAACTTCGCCTGGTCTGCGCCCATTCCGGCTA
>JAQTRD010000020.1 GCA_028711965.1 Candidatus Colwelliibacteriota bacterium
GTTCAAAGCGGGATAGCTCCCTAATAATAGACTTAGCTCGATAACCGTAATAATCGTTTTCAATGGAAGCAAGCTCGGCGGCTATTTCGTCCCTCTCTTCATATCTGCCTACCTGCCGGCGAAGCATTCTCAAATGCGGTCTGATCTCGTCCGCCATAGCCCGAGCCTTGTCGAGATTGATTCCGGTATTCCTAAGCTCCCGGACGGCGGAGTTCTTTTTAATTAGATACTCCTTCAGCCCGAGGACTTCCTCAACCATCTCTCTTCTATCGGAAGGACTTGCCCGCAGGAAAGAATCACTTTCCCCTTGGCTTATTATGTTAAGACCCCTCGCACCCAGCCTCGCTCTCGCAAAAAAATCGATGATGTCTTTCAACCGCATTTCAGATTGGTTCAGAAAGAAGCTTGAATTACCATCGCGGTCGATACGGCGAGTAATAACGACTTCCTTATACTCTGTCGGGAAAAATCCGGATGAATTATCAAAATAAATAGATGCCTGCGCCATCCCGGCGCGGGCTCTTTTCTCCGTGCCGGCAAAGATGAGGTCGTCCGCTTTCGCTCCCCGCAGATTTTTTGCTTCCCGTTCCCCTAAAAGCCAACGGATAGCATCCGTCACATTTGATTTCCCTGAACCGTTCGGCCCCACGATTGCCGCAACGGAACCGGGAAAATCAAGGGTCGTTTTCCCCGCAAAAGACTTAAAGCCTTGAAGTTCTAATCGCTGTAAAAACATGACTTATCCAGTATAGATAGATTAACAACGCTTAATTTTACTATAAAACATCCCATACTTACAGGGATACTTCTTTTCCGCTATTTAAATTAAAAACCTTATTAATAGTTATTAATATTGCGTTTTTGACCTTATATCCTCCGCTTGATTTTTCACACAAATCAAAATATGGACCAGAAGAAAATATTTTTGCCTTGCCTTTGACCCTGTAATATCCACCTAATACACAAACTCTGTTGTTCTTTCTTAAGTTTTTTATCGTCGTCTTCATCTGGCAATCAGCTACCAGAATCTTTCCGTCTACTAAACCAACAGCAACAACGATATTCGCATTTGGTATTCCGCTCTCGGAAGCCGTAACAAAAACAATCTCTTTTCCTTTTTTAAAATTATCTTTCCAGTTTTTCATTAATTTTTGATTTATGTCTTTTTATCATTAGACATTGGGATTTTATTGGAAATTGGGATTTGAAAATTGGGAATTTTAGTTTTACCCGTGTCTGATAACCACCACATCCCCATCAACCATCACATACTCTTTTCCTTCCAGTCTTAACCATCCCTTTTGTTTCGCGGCATTCCATCCTCCCGCTTCGAGAAGCTTGTCGGCGCCGATAACCTCAGCCCGGATGAACTTTTTTTCGAAGTCTGTGTGTATCACTCCGGCCGCCTGCGGCGCTTTTGAACCCTTTGTGATAGTCCATGCTCTTGTCTCATCTTCTCCAGTCGTAAAGAAGCTTATAAGCCCTAAAATCTCGTATGCCTTCTTGATAAGATCATGGAGGTCGGTTGCGGATGAAAGATCGTAAACAATAAAATCAGAGCCCAATGAAGCAATTCTTTCTTTTAATTCTTCCGATACGTTTTCAGATGATCCATTCAGGAGAAATATCTGCGGCTTCGCGGTAAGAAGGGAAAGTTCTTTGATAGCCGGCTCTTCGACAACCCCTTCCATATTTACGACAAGACTGCCCGATTCCAACCCTGATTTTACTCTTATTACGGCCTCAAGATCTTTTTGCTTTTGCTTGTCACCGGTCCTCGCTTCTTTTTCAAGGCTCTGAACTCTCTTTGTAACCGTCTCAAGATCTTTAAGCATCAGCTCGGTATTTATAATGTCTATGTCGCGGATCGGATCAATAGATGATTCGACGTGAATTATTTCCGATGACGGAAAGACGCGGACCAAATGCACTATCGCGTCGGTTTCGCGGATATGAGAAAGGAATTGATTGCCTAATCCTTCTCCGGTGTTCGCCCCTTTTACAAGGCCGGCAATGTCATAGAACTCGACGACAGCAGGAATAGTTTTAGCCGAAGAACTCATTTTAGCTAATTCAATCAACCGGTCATCGGGAACGGTAACAATACCCACCGAAGGGTCAATTGTGGCAAAAGGATAGTTCGCGATAACGACATCCTTGGCAGTTAATATCTTAAAAAGAGTCGATTTACCCACATTCGGAAGACCGACTATGCCCATAGACAGTTTCATATAAAAGTCATAATAAATGAAAAAAGTGGATATAAAAAGACCCTCTTGGTAAGAGGGTCCTACGTCTCCGGTCAGTCGCTTCCATTCACGCGACCGTGTATTCTCTTGTGACGTTTTTCCCGATATCGGTCGACTGATGCGCTTATGAGCATCGAGATAATGTAGACAACCGTTCCGATAGCGCATAACAGGAATATTATGCTCGTTATGTTTTTGCTTTCGTCAAAGACAACAGTCCACCAATCAATATTGCCTGCCGTTTTGGCAGTAACAACAGCAGTCACCATAACGGCTGCAGTCATCAATGAAAAGAGAAAATAAGCGAGTATCACCCATTTAATCTTTTCGCTTGCAGGCTTCTTGAAATCATGAAAGAACCATATCATTCCGAGAATTGATGCCAATATACTCGCGTAAAAAGCGACTTCCTTCACGCCGTCGTATATCGCGCGACAAACGTCGCCTCCTTCCCGCATCCAATTCACGAGAAATTGAAATGGCGTCTCTCCGCCGATAACTCTTATAACCGACATAAGAAAAACCACGATTACCGTCGTAGCGAAGCAACTGGCGACAGTCAAAACTTTTGTTCCGATTTTCAAATCTCTTCACTCCTTTTCAATTATTAAGACCCTGAGTGGAAATTATCACTTTTTATTATCCTTGTCAATCTGATAAAAACTCTCTTCCTCTAACCCTCCGGTGATAGCTTATCGCAAACCGATGGGCTTCATCGCGAACCTGTTCTAAAACCTTCTTATTGATTCCGGGAATGAAGTCTCCGACAAGATCGGTCCGCTTGCGATCAGGCCCTTTTACCATACCGATAACCGGAACCTTTATTCCAGCAGAAGAAAGGGCGCTTCGCGCCGCGCCTACCTGGGTCTTTCCTCCGTCAACAAGAATCACATCCGGAAGAGGCCAAGGATTTTTTATTCTCCGCTCAATGATCTCCCTCATCATACCCACGTCATTCGCCCCTTCTATCGTTTTTATCTTAAACTTCTTGTACTCGTCCTTCTTAGGTCTTCCGTCGATAAAGACAACCATTGAACCGACAGCCGAATCCCACGATATGTCCGATATGTCATAACCTTCAATACGCTCCCCATTCCTCTCCTCTGAAAAGTCATCCGTTATAAGAGCGACGTCTTGTATATGATTCAAGGCGAATATTTGTCTTTTTAAAACACCTGCCCGTTCAAAATTAAGTTCTTTGGCTGACCGCTTCATCTCCGTCTCCATTTTATTAATGAGAACTTTCTTTTTGCCGGAAAGAAACATTTTCAAGGCGCGGATATTTTTCATATAGTCGCTGCGACTCACGGCTCCGACACACACGCCGGGGCATAGTCCTATCTCATAGTCAAAGCACGGTTTCTTATATTCCCCTGCCTTTTCCGGAGGATGAACGCTCCAAGGAAAAATCTTCCGCAATATCCGAAGAGCTTCTTTTGCTGATCCAGAAGAAGTAAAAGGGCCGAACCTCCTCCCCTCCTCCGGAGACTTTTCGCGAACTAAAAGAACCCGCGGAAACTTGTCATTTGTTACTTCTATATATAAAAAGCTTTTGTCGTCCTTTTCGCGGATATTATAAAAAGGCTGATACCTCTTTATAAGCTTAGCCTCAAGAATAAGGGCCTCTATCGCCGTTCCAGTTTCGATATGGTCTATCTTTTTTATTTCGGAGACAAGCTTCGATATGCGCGCGTCTTGCGGTCGCAAAAAGTAACTCGAAACACGCCGCTTTAGATTAGCAGCCTTGCCGACATATATTGTCTTCCGACTGGCGTTTTTCATCAGATAAACGCCGGGAGTATCGGGAAGACTACCATATAGCTTATTCTTCATAACAATTTATGCAGCTTATAAAAACGACTTTATGTTTGATCTTTGTAAATTAAAAGTCTTTTTTTCCTGTTTTTAAAACCGTCTCGGAAGTAATCTTTACTCGGTCCAGAGCTCGCGAGGAAAAAATTACTGAGAGCCGAGAGCTATAAGCCGCTGAAGCGAATGAACTGCGTGTCTTGAAAACAGGGAACAAGACTTCCTGCTTATTGGTCGAGATCAAACACAAAATCCCAAAACTTCTCCATTGCGGTCCTTTTAGGAGACAAGCATCCGGCAATGGAACAGATGTCTCCCATTGATTTTCTTGTCTCCGTATAGCCGGCGCGAATTATATTCCCGGCGCTTCTAAAGTCAAACCATTCAAATCCCAAAACGGAAGGCTTTACGACAATATCGGCTTTTTTAAGTATTCCTCTCGAAATCTGGTAATCAAGCACGGAAATAAGAGCGTCAAAGACGGAGTATATATTTCTCCATTTTATCTGTCCGGCAGGAAAGGAAGAAAGATCAAACCAATGCGTTGAAACATCTACGGCAATCACGATGTCAGCGCCCATATCCCGGACAACGTCGGCAGGCACCGGATTTATAAATCCTCCGTCAATTAATAAACGATCCTCTATCTTTACCGGATCAAAGACTATCGGGATGGCCGACGAAGCCTTGATGGCCGGAGCCATCTTTCCTGATTTCAAGAGTACTTCTTCGCCGTTTTTAACATCGGTTGCCACGGCGCAGAAAGGGATTTCGCAGTCTTCTATCTTGAAATCGCCAAATCTGCGGTCAATTATATTCAATATTGATTCGTCCTTGAGAATCGGCTTTCCGTTCTTCCGAACTATTTCCGTAAGAAGAATATTATCCTTCCTCTTGAGATCAGAAATGATTGTTTCAACGGAATCTATGTTTCTCTCCATTGCGTACCATCCGCCCACCAGAGAACCCATCGATGTTCCGGCAATGAAATCTATAGGAATTTGGAATTCTTCCAGCGCACGGATTACGCCGATATGAGCCAGTCCTTTAGACGCGCCTCCACCCAAAGCGAGACCAATCTTTTTTCTCTTAGTTTCTTTTGCCTCTGCCTTCTTTCTTGTGGCCATATATATATTGTAAATTTTCAATCTATAATTATCAATTTCCATTGAATTGATCAATTATCAATAAGAGACTCAAATCAATTGAGAGATTGAAAATTGTAAATTAAGAATTGAAAAATTTAAGAAAGTTTTTACAAAACTTTCTTAAGATATTTTCCCGTAAAACTCCCTGCTTTCTTTGATATCTCTTCCGGAGTCCCGCAAGCGACGACAGCTCCGCCGTTAAGTCCGCCCTCCGGCCCCAAATCAATAACCCAATCAGCCGTCTTTATGACATCGAGATTATGCTCAATAACCACTACTGTGTTGCCTCGAGAAACCAACCTTTCGACAACCTCTAAGAGTTTCTTAACATCTTCAAAATGAAGCCCCGTGGTCGGTTCGTCTAAAAGGTATATGGTTTTTCTGGTATCTCTCTTTCCCAGCTCAGCGGCAAGTTTCACTCTTTGAGCCTCCCCTCCCGAAAGGGTCGTTGCCGACTGGCCAAGCTGCAGGTATCCCAAGCCAACATCGTTTAAAATGCTTAGCTTTTCGTGCAGCCACGGAATATCGTCAAAAAATTTGACGCTTTCTTCTATGTTCATTCTTAAAATCTGATCGATATTCTTTCCCTTGTACTCAACTTCGAGAGTCTCCCGGTCAAAACGGGTTCCATGGCAAACGTCGCACTCGACAAAGACGGTTGGCAAGAAATGCATTTCGATCGCGATATATCCATGTCCCTCGCAATGTTCGCAACGTCCCCCGGGAACATTGAAACTGAATCTTCCCGCTTTCCATCCGCGAATTCGCGCGTCCGGCGTGGAAGAAAAGAGGTCGCGTATATGCGTCCATGCTCCGACATAGGTCGCCGGATTTGATCTCGGAGTGCGGCCTATTGGAGACTGGTCAATATTGACTACCCTATTCAGATATTCCAATCCAGTAATGGATTTCATTGCCGGAGACTTATGGTCCGAGTGATTGAACTTATTGGCTAGCGTCCGATAGAGAACATCGTAAACAAGAGTGCTCTTCCCAGAACCGGAAACTCCGGTTATCGCCGTGACTCGACCGACAGGAATCTCAACATTTATGTTTTGCAGGTTATTTTCCGAAACTCCTTTCATTTTTATCATCGGAGTCGAGGCGCCGACGGAACGGCGGGAATAAGGCACCGCTATCTTTTCGTCTCCTCTTAAATAACGAAGAGTCAGGGAGTCTTTCTTCTTATCGCTTAATATATCCGGCAGCGCACCCTCGGCAACAACACGCCCGCCATGGACTCCTGCCGCGGGACCGAAGTCAACCAGATGATCGGATGCGCGAATCGTGTCCTCATCGTGCTCAACCACTATTATCGTATTGCCAAGATCGCGAAGATTGTGAAGCGTTTTAATCAGCTTGTCGTTGTCCCTTTGGTGCAAGCCTATCGTCGGCTCGTCGAGAATATACAAAGTGCCGACAAGTCTTGATCCGATTTGCGAAGCAAGCCTGATCCGCTGAGCCTCTCCTCCGGAGAGTGTTCCGGCCTTTCGATCGAGCGTTAAGTAATCCAATCCCACGGCAATCATAAAATTGAGTCTGCTTTTTATTTCGCGGAAAGGGACCTCCGCAATCTCCTTGTTTTTTTCATTAAAAACGCCTTCAAGTTCTTCAAAAAATCCAATCGCTTCAGAAATAGACATTGCAGCCACCGATGCTATATTTTTTCCGCCAAGAAGAACGCTTAGCGCCTCGGGTCTTAGCCTTTTTCCGAGACAGGCATCGCAAATTTCTTCAGACCATACATCGCGCGTACCAAGCCCGTGACACTTTTCACAGGCCCCGTGCGGACTGTTAAAAGAGAACAGTCTTGGCTCTATTTCCGGAAAAGAAAAGCTGTCGCGAGCACAGGAAAGCTTGGCCGAGAACAATGTCTCCTTGTCTCCAATGAGGACCATAACCGAGTCAGAGCCGTGTTTTAGGGCAGACTCAACGGCCTCAGACAAGCGAAGCCTGTTATCCTTGTCGGAAAAATCAATGTTAGCTCCAATCTTATCGACAACAATTTCTATGGAATGCTCTTTATACCTCTCCATTATTATCTTGTCGCGCAATGAACGAAGCTCGCCATCAATGCGCGCTTCGCTGAAACCGTTTGATAAGAAATCATAGAGTAATTGGTAGTATTCTCCTTTTCTCCCGCGCACAACCGGAGCAAGCACCGTAATTCCCTTTGAAGTCTTCTCTCCGGATATCGATATTATCGCGTCTACAATCTCCGAAAGACTCATTTTTTGTATCTTTTCTCCGCATATCGGACAATGCGGTTCTCCCGCTCTTGCAAAAAGGACCCGGAGATAATCGTAGATTTCCGTTATTGTCGCAACGGTTGATCTGGGATTTGAAGAATGGGCTTTTTGGTCTATTGATATCGCCGGAGAAAGTCCTTCTATCTCATCGATGTCCGGCTTATCCATCTTTCCTAAAAACTGCCTTGCATAAGCGGAAAGAGATTCTATGTAA